>NZ_JBVIHM010000001.1:116165-260044 GCF_055570295.1 Streptomyces sp. NPDC031265 | reverse complement strand
ACCCCCCCCCCCCCCCCCCTCCCCACCCCCCCCCCCCCCCCCCCCCCCCCCCCCCCCTCCGGCCCCCCCCCCCCCCCCCCCCCCCCCCCCCCCCCGCCGTCGTCGTGCTGTGGAGCCTAGGGGAGTCGAACCCCTGACATCTGCCATGCAAAGACAGCGCTCTACCAACTGAGCTAAGGCCCCGAAAAGGTGATGCGCAGACCAGAGTACCGGGTGGAACCGGGTATCCCGCAAAAGGATTGGGACTCCCGGTGGACGACCACTCTCCGTAAGATGCTCGTCGGGGTTCGCGACAGCGAAGCGCCTCAATGGGGAAGCGATGGGGAGACGCGCAATGGACGCAACGCAGCAAGAAGCGACCGCAAGAGCGAGGGAGCTTCAGCGGAGCTGGTACGGAGAGCCGCTGGGGGCGCTCTTCCGCCGGCTGATAGACGATCTCGGCCTGAACCAGGCGAGGCTCGCCGCCGTCCTCGGCCTGTCGGCCCCCATGCTGTCCCAGCTGATGAGCGGTCAGCGCGCCAAGATCGGGAACCCGGCCGTCGTCCAGCGCGTCCAGGCCCTCCAGGACCTGGCGGGCCAGGTCGCCGACGGAAGCGTCAGCGCCGCCGAGGCCACCGACCGGATGGACGAGATCAAGAAGTCCCAGGGCGGCTCCGTCCTCACCAACACCGGCCAGACCACCACGAGTTCGGGCGCTCCGACCGTGCGCCGCGTGGTGCGCGAGATCCAGTCGCTGCTCCGCTCGGTCGCCGCCGCCGGGGACATCATCGACGCCGCCGACACCCTCGCCCCGGCCCACCCCGAGCTGGCAGAGTTCCTCCGGGTGTACGGCGCCGGACGCACCGCGGAGGCGGTCGCCCACTACGAGGCGCACCAGAGCTGACGGCCATGGGGGCGGGGATGTCAGGTGGGTGAGGTCTTCGCCGGTCGGTACGAGCTCATCGACCCGATCGGCCGTGGTGGCGTAGGCGCCGTCTGGCGCGCCTGGGACCACCGCCGCCGCCGCTGCGTGGCGGCGAAGGTCCTCCAGCAGAGCGACGCACACACCCTGCTGCGCTTCGTCCGCGAGCAGGCTCTGAGGATCGACCACCCTCATGTGCTTGCCCCGGCGAGCTGGGCCGCCGACGACGACAAGGTCCTGTTCACCATGGACCTGGTGACCGGCGGCTCGCTGGCCCATCTGATCGGCGACTACGGGCCGCTGCCGCCCCGGTTCGTCTGCGTCCTGCTCGACCAGCTGCTCGCCGGACTCGCCGCGGTGCACGCCGAGGGGGTCGTCCACCGCGACATCAAGCCGGCCAACGTCCTCCTCGAAGCCACCGGCACCGGGCGGCCGCATCTGCGGCTGTCCGACTTCGGCATCGCGATGCGCAAGGGCGAGCCACGGCTCACCGAGACGAACTACGTGATGGGGACGCCGGGGTACTTCGCGCCCGAGCAGATCATGGGCGCGGACCCGGACTTCCCGTCCGACCTGTTCGCGGTCGGCCTGGTCGCGCTGTATCTGCTGGAGGGTCAGAAACCGGACGCCCGGGCCCTGGTGGAGTACTTCACCACCCACGGCACGCCGGGGGCGCCACAAGGCGTCCCGGAGCCGCTGTGGCAGGTCCTGGCGGGCCTGCTGCAGCCGGACCCGCACGTCCGGTTCCGGACGGCCACGGGCGCGCGCAAGGCGCTGGCCTCGGCCGTCGAGCTGCTGCCGGATGCCGGGCCCGAGGAGGAACCGGTCGAGGTCTTCGACCAGATCGGCCCGCTTCCCGAAGGGTTCGTGCCACGCGAGCTACCGCCGGTCCTGCGGCACCCGCAGACGTCCGGGACGCCACAGCGATCGGCTCACCTCTCTCAGGAGCCGGACCGGAGCCATGGCCAGAGCGAGGAACGCCAACAACCTCCCCTTGCCCACCAGTTGCCCACCCCGCCCACGGCCGACGGCTTCCATCCGATCCCGCCCCCCTATCCGCCCTCGTACACACCCACCCCTGTCACTAAGAGGTACACCGGCCAGAGCGCGCAGGTTCCCACTCCCGCGCCACGGGTTTCCGGGCCGAGCGCGCCACCGGTTCACGGGCCCGTCCACAGCCCGCTCCCCGGCCCGACCACCCCGGCGCCCGCCGCCGCCCGGCACAAGAGACCGGGACCGCCCCCGAAGGTGACGGTCCCGGTGCTGCTCCTCGCCCTGCTCTGCTTCGCCGTCGGCTTCTGGGCGCTCAGCCAGGTCTGAACGTGGCTTCTGGGCCCTGCTCTCAGCCGTGCCTGACCGGCTGCGCCCGCCGTCGGGCGACCAGCGTCCGCACCCCGAGCCACAGCACCAGCAGCGTGCCCGTCCCGATCCCGGCCGCCGCGAGCAGCCGCATCCTCGTCGAGCCGCCGTCGTGCCCGGGCGGGGCCGCGGCCGGGACGTGGGCGGTGGCCCGGCCGGTGGCCGCGAAGTCGGGCGCGGCCCCTTCGTACGTGGGCGCCGGCTTCGCCTCGCCCCGCACGCCCACCCGCAGCGTAACCGGGTACGCCCCCGGGCCGAGCGTCCGGGCGACCTGGGGGCTGAGGCTGACCGCCAGGTAGTGGTCGCCCCCGAAGCGCAGCGCGCCGACCGGGCCTGAGGTGGAGTAGCGGTTCTCGTACGCCACCGGCGCGAGCGGCTGGAAGGCGACGGACGCGGGCTTCCCGTCGTACCCCGTGTACACGTCCGCGACCGGGCCGAGCGCGGGGTTGTAGAGCTGGAGGTCGATGGCCTGGGCCACGTATCCGCTTCCGCCGGCGCGGCCCAGTTCGGCGGTGGCGGACACCTGCTGTCCCCAGCCGACCGGGACGCGATAGAAGAGCGTGGCGCCCGGCCGCAGCGTGTCGCGCCAGGCGCCGCCGCTCAGCCGGGGCGCGTCGGCGAAGCCCGTACCGCCATGGACCGTGTGCGCGGCCGAGGGGGGCGCGGGCGGCGTGGCGGTCGCCCAGTGCGTGGGCGCGTTCGTCGGGGCGTCGGCCGTGAGCCTCGGCTCCCTCGTGTGCCGCAGCTCCAGCCCCCACTCCCCGGGCGCGGAGGCGGCGTCCCCGATGCGCTGGACCAACACGGAGTACGGGCCCGCCGCCTGACAAGACGTCCGGTTGCGGGTCAGGCCCCGTGAGACGTACGCGGCGATCGGCCTCGGGTACTCGGGCGGGCCGAAGACCGCGCGGCCGGTGTCGCAGGTGTTGCCGTCGCGGTCCTGGAGCGTGAGCTCGACGCCGTCGCCGAAGGCGACCTTGGTGTCGGCCTTCGGTACGGCCACGGCCGACACATAGGCGTCTCCGGCGCCGCCCAGGTCGATCTGGAAGTAGGCCTTCGCGCCGGGCCCGACTGCCGACCGGTACACCGCTCCCGGCGCCAGCTGCGGCGCGCCCTGGCCGGTCGCGGCCCCGGTGACGGGCTGGGCGTGAGGGTCGTAGCGGTAGGGGCCATCAGCGCGGTACGGGCGGTGCGGCTGCTGCCCGTTCGCGGCATCCGCCCCCTGGCCCTGGAAGGCCGCCAACGTGCACAGCGCGGCCACGGCGGCTGCGGCCCGGCCCTTCCCACGCTGGTTCGTCATGCCGCCGCGCCCCCTTCAATTTTGCTTCTGCAAGCCATTGATTTGCGCAGGTGAACCCGTGGGGACGACTGCCCCGGGCACATGACAGCACAGAGCCCCGGCCGCGTCGGCGGCCGGGGCTCTGCAACTGGACTCTGTGGGGCTCACACACCCGAACCTGCGGGCACGGAGTCGGTCGCCTCCGTCCACAGATCCTGCTCGGCGCGATCCGCCTGGATCTGGCGGTACACGAGGAGCCCGCCGATGGCGGCCAGTGCGACCAGGAGGAGCTTCTTCACCGCGCGACCTCGTCTTTCCTTGACGTAAGGGACCTCTGTCGCCCGACTATACACACCGATCGATATCAATCGGTGATGGTCCATCCGAGTGCAGTTCATCGGAAGATCCGCCCATACCGGTGCGTCGCACCCTCGCCCTCCGCCGCTCGTACACATCATGAGATACAACGCAAATCGGGCAACCCGGAACGGCACAGAAGCGAGGAAGTCATGGCAACCAGCAAGCTCACGACGTGGTGGACCGCACTCATCGGCGCGCTCGTCACTCTCCTCGCCTTCCTCGGCCTGGCCGGCCAGGCCACCGCCGCCGCTTCCGTACCGCAACAGGGCGCCGCGCACCACCGGGGCGAAAACCTGGCCCCCGAGACGCCGAACGTGCGGTGGGCCCTGCCCAGTGCCTCGGCTCTGCCGCCCACGATGAAGCAGCGCATCCGCGCCGAGGCCCACGGCTCCACACCGTCGACCCGGCACCTGCCCGGAGCCCACGACGAGAACGAGGGCGGCGACGGGGCACAAGGCTCCACGCCCGACGACACCGCCGAAACACCCGCCTTGGACGACGGGGCCCCGACCCCGTCCTCCTGACCCCTCCCAGCTCCTGCCCGAGCTTGCGAGCACGAGCCCGGCAACTCCCCCGAGTTGCCGGGCTTCTTCATGTGCGTACGTACGTAGTACGTACGCAGCAGGACACGCATCGGAACCCCGGCCCGCGGGACGCCCGGGAACCGACGCCCACGGCACAACGAAAAGGTCCCCGGACTCTTGTCCGGGGACCTTCTGCACTGTGGGGCTAACAGGATTTGAACCTGTGGCCTCATCCTTATCAGGGATGCGCTCTAACCAACTGAGCTATAGCCCCGCCGCGCTCTGCGGGGTGTCCCCCCGCGCGCTGACCTCTGAAGATTAGCGCACGTGGGGGCCAGTCCCAAAATCGATGGCCGCCCCCCGTTTGAACTGCGGCAACCCGCGCTTACTCGTCCTCGGCCAGCGTGAGCTCGACGCCGCCCACGAAACCGGCCGAGAGGTTGTAGATGAACGCGCCAAGCGTCGCCAGCGCGGTGGCCAGCACCACGTCGATGACCGCGATCACCGAGGTGAAGATCAGCACACGCGGCAGCGACAGGAAGGACTGCAGGTCGAAGCCGTTGGACTCGTTGGAGCCGGTGGCCTCGCTGATGGTCCCGCCCACCGACGAGAAGACGCCCATGGCGTCCATGACCATCCACAGCACCGCCGCCGCCACCACCGTGCACACGCCCAGCGCGATGGAGAGCAGGAAGCTGACCTTCATCACCGACCACGGGTCGGCCTTCGCCACCCGCAGCCGTGCCTTGCGCGTACGCGGTGTCGTACGCGCCCCTGTGCGGGGGCGGCGGATGGCGGCGGACGACGAGCCGCCGCCGCGCTGCTGGCCGCCCTGGGTCCCGTTCTGGGACGGCGGGTAGGCCTGCGGCGGGTGGTACGGCTGCGCGGGGCCCGACGCGGGCTTCTCGCGCTCGCCGGGGAGCGCCCCGGCGGCGTAGTCGGACCGGGCCTCAGGCCCGCGGGTGTCGGTCACCGTTACCCCCTGGGAGTCCGCGGCAGGGCCACGGGCACCGTTCGCTCCGGAAGCGGCCGATCCGGCGCCCGTGGATCCACTCACGCTTTACTCCTCGTGCTCCCCGGCCGAAGGCTCCTTGCCCTCGACTGTGCCCTCGGCAGACTCGCCCTCGGCCGCGTCGATCCCGGTCCCTTCGGGACCGTCGACCTCTTCAGCCTCGCGACCGGCCTCGGCGTTACGAGCGATACCGACGACGGCATCGCGCTTGCCCAGGTTGATCAGTTGGACGCCCATGGTGTCACGGCCCGTCTCCCTGACCTCGTTGACTCGCGTACGAATCACACCACCGCCGAGCGTGATGGCGAGGATTTCATCCGTCTCCTCGACCACCAGCGCGCCGACCAGCGAGCCCCGGTCCTCGACGATCTTGGCGGCCTTGATACCGAGGCCACCGCGACCCTGGACGCGGTACTCGTCGACGGGGGTCCGCTTGGCGTACCCGCCGTCGGTGGCGGTGAACACGAAAGTACCGGTCCGGACGACATTCATCGAGAGCAGCTCGTCGCCCTCGCGGAAACTCATCCCCTTGACGCCCGAGGTGGCGCGGCCCATCGGGCGCAGGGCGTCGTCCGTCGCCGTGAAGCGGATGGACTGCGCCTTCTTGCTGATGAGCAGCAGATCGTCGTCCGCCGACACCAGCTCGGCGCCGATCAGTTCGTCGTCGCTGCCGTCCGCGGTCTCCCGCAGATTGATCGCGATGACGCCACCCGAACGGGGCGAGTCGTAGTCCTTCAGCGAGGTCTTCTTCACCAGGCCGCCCTTGGTGGCCAGGATCAGATAAGGCGCGGCCTCGTAGTCGCGGATCGCGAGGATCTGGGCGATCTTCTCGTCCGGCTGGAAGGCCAGCAGGTTCGCCACGTGCTGGCCGCGGGCGTCCCGGCCGGCGTCCGGAAGCTCGTACGCCTTGGCCCGGTAGACGCGGCCCTTGTTGGTGAAGAACAGCAGCCAGTGGTGGGTGGTGGAGACGAAGAAGTGGTCGACGATGTCGTCCTGCTTCAGCTTGGTGCCCCGAACGCCCTTGCCGCCGCGCTTCTGCGAGCGGTAGTCCTCGGTCTTGGTGCGCTTGACGTAGCCGCCGTTGGTGATGGTGACGACGATGTCCTCTTCGGCGATCAGGTCCTCGATGGACATGTCACCGTCGAAGGGCACCAGCTTGGAGCGCCGGTCGTCGCCGAACTTCTCGACGATCGCGGCCAGCTCCTCGCTGATGATCTGGCGCTGGCGCTCGGGCGAGGCGAGGATCGCGTTGTACTCGTTGATCTTCGCCTGGAGCTCGTCGTGCTCGGCGACGATCTTCTGCCGCTCCAGGGCGGCGAGCCGGCGGAGCTGCATCTCCAGGATCGCGTTGGCCTGGATCTCGTCGATGGAGAGCAGGCCCATCAGGCCCTCGCGCGCGACGTCGACGGTGTCGCTGCGCCGGATCAGCGCGATGACCTCGTCGATCGCGTCGAGCGCCTTGAGCAGACCGCGCAGGATGTGGGCCCGCTCCTCCGCCTTGCGCAGACGGAACCTGGTGCGCCGGACGATGACCTCGATCTGGTGCGTCACCCAGTGGCGGATGAACGCGTCCAGCGAGAGCGTGCGCGGCACGCCGTCGACGAGCGCCAGCATGTTGGCGCCGAAGTTCGTCTGGAGGTCGGTGTGCTTGTACAGGTTGTTCAGGACGACCTTGGCGACCGCGTCCCGCTTGAGCACGATGACCAGGCGCTGGCCGGTACGGGAGCTGGTCTCGTCCCGGACGTCGGCGATGCCGCCGACCTTGCCGTCCTTCACCAGGTCGGCGATCTTCTGCGCGAGATTGTCGGGGTTGGTCTGGTACGGAAGTTCCGTGACCACCAGGCACTGGCGGTTCTGGATCTCCTCGACCGCGACCACCGCGCGCATGGTGATGGAGCCGCGACCCGTGCGGTACGCCTCCTCGATGCCCTTGCGGCCGACCACGAGAGCGCCGGTCGGGAAGTCGGGGCCCTTGATGCGCTCGATCAGCGCGTCCAGGAGCTCCTCGTGCGACGCCTCCGGGTGCGCCAGGAACCACTGGGCGCCGTCCGCGACCTCGCGCAGGTTGTGCGGCGGGATGTTGGTGGCCATACCGACGGCGATACCGGCGGAGCCGTTGACCAGCAGGTTCGGGAAGCGCGCCGGCAGGACCGTCGGCTCCTGGTTGCGGCCGTCGTAGTTGTCCTGGAAGTCGACGGTCTCCTCGTCGATGTCCCGGACCATCTCCATGGACAGCGGCATCATCTTGCACTCGGTGTACCGCATGGCGGCGGCCGGGTCGTTGCCCGGGGAACCGAAGTTGCCGTTGGAGTCGACCAGCGGCATCCGCATCGACCAGGGCTGGGCGAGGCGGACGAGCGCGTCGTAGATCGAGGAGTCGCCGTGCGGGTGGTAGGTGCCCATGACGTCGCCGACGACGCGGGCGCACTTGTAGAAGCCCTTCTCGGGCCGGTAGCCGCCGTCGTACATCGCGTACAGCACTCGGCGGTGGACGGGCTTCAGGCCGTCCCGTACGTCCGGCAGCGCGCGCGACACGATGACGGACATCGCGTAGTCGAGGTAGGAACGCTGCATCTCCGTCTCGAGCCCGACGGGCTCGATGCGCACTACAGGGTCTTCCTCGGTGGGTTCAGTGGTCGCGGGAGTGTTCTCGTCGGCCATTGCTGGTTCTCAAGTCCTTTCGAAGCGGTCAGCGACAGACCGACTCAGATGTCGAGGAAGCGGACGTCCTTGGCGTTGCGCTGGATGAACGAGCGCCGCGCCTCGACGTCCTCGCCCATCAGCACCGAGAACAGGTCGTCGGCCTGGGCCGCGTCGTCCAGGGTGACCTGGCCCAGGACGCGGTGCTCGACGTCCATCGTGGTGATGCGCAGCTCTTCGGCGTTCATCTCGCCGAGGCCCTTGAAGCGCTGGATCGAGTCCTCGCGGATCCGCTTGCCCGACTGCTTGCCGAGCTCCACGAGCGCGTCGCGCTCACGGTCCGAGTACGCGTACTCGAAGTCGTCCCGGCCCCACTTGATCTTGTAGAGCGGCGGGCGCGACAGGTACACGTGCCCGGCCTCGACCAGCGGCCGCATGAAGCGGAAGAGGAAGGTCAGCAGCAGGGTGTTGATGTGCTGGCCGTCGACGTCGGCGTCCGCCATCAGGATGATCTTGTGATAGCGGAGCTTCTCGATGTCGAAGTCCTCGTGGACTCCGGTGCCGAAGGCCGAGATCAGCGCCTGGACCTCGGTGTTCTGCAGGATCTTGTCGATGCGGGCCTTCTCGACGTTCAGGATCTTGCCGCGGATGGGCAGGATGGCCTGGTACATCGGGTTGCGGCCGGACTTCGCCGAACCACCGGCGGAGTCACCCTCGACGATGAAGATCTCGCACTTCGTCGGGTCGTTGGACTGGCAGTCGGAGAGCTTGCCGGGGAGAGAGGCGCTTTCGAGCAGACCCTTGCGGCGGGTCAGGTCGCGCGCCTTGCGGGCGGCGACACGTGCCGTCTGCGCCTGGATGGCCTTGCGGATGATGTCCGCGGCCTCGTTGGGGTTCCGGTCGAACCAGTCGGTCAGGTGCTCGTGCACCACCTTCTGGACGAACGTCTTCGCCTCGGTGTTGCCCAGCTTGGTCTTGGTCTGGCCCTCGAACTGCGGCTCGCCCAGCTTGACGGAGATGATCGCCGTCAGACCCTCGCGGATATCCTCGCCGGAGAAGTTGTCGTCCTTCTCGCGCAGCAGCTTCTTGTCACGGGCATACCGGTTGACCAGGCCCGTGAGCGCGGCGCGGAATCCCTCCTCATGCGTACCCCCCTCGTGCGTGTGGATGGTGTTCGCAAAGGAGTAAACGCCCTCGCTGTACTGAGAGTTCCACTGCATCGCGATCTCGGCCGAGAGCATGCGCTCCTTGTCCTCGGCCTCCACGTCGATCACGGTCGGGTGGATCAGATCACCCTTGCGCGAGTTGAGGTACTTCACGAAGTCGACGATGCCGCCCTCGTAGTGGTACGAGACGGTGAGCGCCTGCTCGACTTCCGACTCCTCGGCCGAGTCCGCTCCGGAGACGGCCTTCGCGGACTCCCGCTCGTCCGTCAGCTTGATCGTCAGGCCCTTGTTGAGGAAGGCCATCTCCTGGAAGCGCCGCGCGAGCGTCTCGAAGGAGTACTCGGTGGACTCGAAGACGTCCGGGTCGGCCCAGAACGTCACCGTGGTGCCGCTCTCCTCGACCGGCTCGTGCTTGGCCAGGGGCGCGGTGGGGACACCGAGCTTGTAGTCCTGCGTCCAGCGGTAGCCGTCGCGCTTGATGTCGACCGCGAGCTTGGTCGAGAGGGCGTTGACGACGGAGACGCCGACACCGTGCAAACCACCGGAGACGGCGTAGCCACCGCCGCCGAACTTGCCGCCCGCGTGCAGCACGGTCAGTACGACCTCGACGGCCGGCTTCTTCTCCACGGGGTGCATGTCCACGGGGATGCCACGGCCGTTGTCGACCACGCGCACGCCGCCGTCGGCGAGGATCGTGACGTCGATCGTGTCCGCGTGACCGGCGAGGGCCTCGTCGACGGAGTTGTCGACGACCTCCTGCACCAAGTGGTGCAGGCCACGCTCACCGGTCGAGCCGATGTACATGCCGGGTCGCTTGCGGACCGCGTCCAGACCTTCGAGGACGGTGATGGCGCTGGCGTCGTACGAGGCGGTGACCTCGCCGTTCTCACCAGCGGCAGCGGACGGGGTGTTCTCGTTGGGGTTGCCGGAATCGGCCACGAAGCGCCCTTTCTGGCACAGCACAGCCTTCCTGGGCAGACAGGAGCGGCTGCATCGTTCAGCGATGGTCAGCGTCGGGCGGTGCCCGGGAGGGGCAGCGCGTCCGACCGCGTCATTCGGTGGGTCCCGCGAGGAGGGCGGGATTATTGACCAGTCTACCGGTAGCGCCGACATGAATGGGGGTTTGCCGGTACCTGAGTCCGCATGTGCCGCCCTGAGCGGGCGGCTACCGACTCCCCATATCCGGGCAGGGGCTCTAGGAGCCTCACACCGGCATTCAGCGCTTCGGCCTGTCAACCTCCGGCTACCGTGAGGGACGCCTCACCCGTACCGTCCGGCTTCCTGGCGCGCGAGGTCCGCCAACAGCGGGAACGCGGCGGGTTATTCGGATGCGGGGCCGGTTGGTCGGCAGCGGGGCGTACACGGGGGCGCCCTGCCTCACCCGTACGTGTCGCCCGGCCCCGTGCTCCCCGGGGCCCGCAGGCGCCCGTACCGCGTGGGCGGGCCGCCCGGCCCCAGAACCTTGATCATCCGGACCGTGCCGTGCCCCAGGTCCGCGTTCAGCCGGGCCACCAGCTGGGGCGCGAGCAGGCGCAGCTGCGTCGCCCACGCCGTGGAGTCGCACTGCACCGTGAGCACGCGCTCGTCGGGGTCCTCGTCGTAGCGCAGCGGAACGCAGTGCTTGGCCAGGTCGTCGCCGACGATCTCCGGCCAGCGGCCCATCACTCCGCCCACCGCAGCCGGGGTCTCCCAGCCGCGCTCGGTGATCAGCCGGTTGATCGCGGCGCCCAGCGGCTGTGGGTCGCGCCCGTCCGCCCGTGCGCCCGAGCGCAGGCCGCCACCCCGGCGGGCCTGCTTCTTCTGCTGCGCGGCGGCGCCCCGCGCCTTGGCCTGCTCCTTGGCGGCGCGCAGCGCCACGCGCGCGAGGTCGACGCCGGAGGACTCGGGAACCTTGGGTACCGGCGTCTCGTTACCGGAGTGCTCGCTCATACCCGCGCCACCTCTCCCGCGGCGACCTCGTACCGCGCTCCCGCGAGGACACCCGGCACATCGTCGTCCACGGCCGCCGTCACCAGCACCTGCTCGCCCGGAGCCACCAGCTCCGCCAGTCGTTCACGGCGCCTGGCGTCCAGCTCCGCGAAGACGTCGTCCAGGACCAGGACCGGCTCGTTGCCCTCGGCCCGCAGCAGGTCGTACGAGGCGAGCCGCAGCGCCAGTGCGTACGACCAGCACTCGCCGTGGCTGGCGTACCCCTTGGCCGGGAGCTGGCCGAGCTTGAGCAGCAGGTCGTCGCGGTGCGGCCCGACCAGCGTCACGCCCCGCTCGATCTCCTGCTTGCGTACCTCGGCGAGCGCGGCCATCAGCTGCCCGTACAGGTCCTCACGGGTGGCGGCCCCGCCCTGCGCCGACGGGCGGTACTCCAGCGCCACCGGACCGCCGCCGGGCGCCAGCTGCTCGTACGCCTTGTCGGCGAGCGGCTGGAGCGTCGCGATCAGGTCGAGCCGCTGGGCGAGCAGCTCCGCGCCGACCTGCGCCAGATGCTGGTCCCACACGTCGAGCGTCGACAGGTCCATGCCACGGCCGCCATGGCGCCGGGCCATCGCGGCCGACTTCAGCAGGGTGTTGCGCTGCTTGAGGACGCGGTCGTAGTCGGAGCGGACGGCCGCCATGCGCGGAGAGCGCGCGGTGACCAGCTCGTCCAGGAACCTTCGGCGCTCGCCGGGGTCGCCCTTGACCAGCGCCAGATCCTCCGGCGCGAAGAGCACGCTCCGCACTATCCCCAGCATGTCACGCGGTCTGACCTGCGAGGACCGATTGATACGGGCCCGGTTCGCACGGCCCGGATTCAGCTCCAGCTCGATCAGCTGGGTGCGCTCGCCCTGGGTCACGGCCGCGCGGATGACCGCCCGCTCGGCGCCCATGCGCACCAGTGGCGCGTCCGAGGAGACCCGGTGGCTGCCGAGGGTCGCCAGATAGCCGACCGCCTCGACGAGATTGGTCTTGCCCTGGCCGTTGGCGCCCACGAAAGCGGTGACGCCCGGGTCGAGCGGAACCTCGACCCGGGCGTACGAGCGGAAGTCGGCCAGCGAGAGATGCGTGACGTGCATGGTGGTGCGCCGACCTCCCCCGGCCCTGCCAACAGCCTGTGGATTACTTCTTGGACTCGACCGCGTGGCCGCCGAACTGGTTGCGCAGCGCCGCGATCATCTTCATCTGCGGGGAGTCGTCCTGCCGGGACGCGAACCGGGCGAACAGCGACGCGGTGATCGCGGGCAGCGGCACGGCGTTGTCGATGGCCGCCTCCACGGTCCACCGGCCCTCGCCGGAGTCCGCGGCGAAGCCACGCAGCTGGTCGAGGTGCTCGTCCTCGTCGAGGGCGTTGACCGCCAGGTCCAGCAGCCAGGAACGGATGACCGTGCCCTCCTGCCAGCTGCGGAAGACCTCGCGGACGTCGGTGACGGAGTCGACCTTCTCCAGGAGCTCCCAGCCCTCGGCGTACGCCTGCATCATCGCGTACTCGATGCCGTTGTGGACCATCTTGGCGAAGTGGCCGGCGCCGACCCTGCCCGCGTGGACCGAGCCGAACTCGCCCTCGGGCTTGAGCGCGTCGAAGACCGGCTGGACCTTCGCCACGTTCTCGGCGTCGCCGCCGTACATCAGCGCGTAGCCGTTCTCCAGGCCCCAGACGCCGCCGGAGACACCGCAGTCGACGAAGCCGATGCCCTTGAGGCCCAGCTCGACGGCGTGCTTCTCGTCGTCGGTCCAGCGCGAGTTGCCGCCGTCGACGACCACGTCGCCGGGGGAGAGCAGCTCGGCCAGCTCGTCGATGGTCGACTGGGTCGCGGCACCGGCCGGGACCATCACCCAGACCACACGCGGGCCCTTGAGCTTGCCCACAAGCTCTTCGAGGCTGTGGACATCGGCGACGTCCGGGTTGCGGTCGTAACCGATGACGGTGTGGCCTGCGCGGCGAATCCGCTCGCGCATGTTGCCGCCCATCTTGCCGAGGCCGACGAGACCGAGCTCCATCACATGATCCTTTGACGTTGTGGCGTTCGTACCCGTGTCCGAGACTACGCCCGGACACGGGCACACACCTGTGGGGTCGGCCGCTCAGACGAACGCGCCCCGCGCAGGTCAGCCGGGTGGATCAGCCGGAGAGACGCACCGGCATGATCAGGTACTTGTACGCGTCGTCCGCCTCGGCGTCGAGCGCGGGCTTGCCGCTCAGCAGCGCCGGCTTGGTCGAGGTGGTGAAGGAGAGCTGGGCGACCGGCGAGTCGATGGCGCTCAGGCCGTCGAGCAGGAAGGTCGGGTTGAAGGCGATCGAGATGTCGTCGCCCTCCAGGTTGGCGTCGACCCTTTCCACAGCCTGTGCGTCGTCGCTGGAGCCGGCCTCCAGGATGAGCACGCCCTGCTCGAAGCTGAGGCGGACCGGCGTGTTGCGCTCGGCGACCAGGGAGACGCGCTTGACGGCCTCGACGAAGGGCGCGGTCTCGATCACCGCGACCGAGTTGAACTCGGTGGGGAACAGCGTCCGGTACTTCGGCAGGTCGCCTTCGAGCAGCCGGGTGGTGGTGCGCCGGCCGGCGCCCTCGAAGCCGATGAGGCCCTCTCCGGCGCCCGAGCCCGACAGTGCAAGTGTGACCGTGTCACCGCTGGTCAGGGCCTTGGCGGTGTCCAGGAGCGTCTTGGCGGGCACCAGGGCGACCGCGGAGGCGTCCGGGTTCTCCGGCTTCCACAGGAACTCGCGGACCGCGAAGCGGTAGCGGTCGGTCGAGGCCAGGGTGACCGTGTCGCCCTCGATCTCGATCCGGACGCCGGTCAGCACCGGCAGGGTGTCGTCGCGCCCGGCGGCGATGGCGACCTGGGCGGCGGCGGAGGCGAAGACCTCACCGGGAACGGTGCCGGTCGCGGTCGGCATCTGCGGCAGCGCCGGGTACTCCTCCACAGGCAGGGTGTGGAGGGTGAAGCGGGAGGAGCCGCAGACCACCGTCGCCCGTACACCGTCTGTGGAAATCTCCACCGGGCGGTTGGGCAGGGCGCGGCAGATGTCGGCGAGCAGGCGGCCGGAGACGAGCACCGTGCCGTCCTCGTCGACCTCGGCGTCGACCGAGACCCGCGCCGAGACCTCGTAGTCGAAGCTGGAGAAGCTGAGGGCGCCGTTCTCCGCCTTCAGAAGAAGGCCCGCGAGCACCGGCGCGGGCGGACGGGCCGGGAGGCTGCGGGCCACCCACGCCACCGCCTCCGCGAGAACATCGCGCTCCACCCGGATCTTCACCGGAACCGCCTCCTGCTGTTGCTGGCTCGCCCTGCTGGCTTTCGTCGTCGGCTGTATCGCCGGGGACCAGTCTGACGTACGCCGCTGACACTCGGTGCGAGTCGGGGTCAAGTCGTGGCGAGAGGCCAGGGAGCCGCCGGGCTCGAGTTGTGCACAGGCCCCACTTCGAAGCGGAATCCGAGCTAACTCTAAGTGGAAGTAGTAGTAGGGCCTGTGGAAACGGTGGATAACCCCGTTTTCGCAGGTCAGACCCGATTTTTTGTCCACCGTGCCTGTGGGTGGAACCGGTGGACAACTCACCGGTTCTGTGGACACCCGAAAGTTCTGCACACCCGATGCACAGGCAGGGCCGACTTCTCCCCAGAACTGTCCCCAGCTTTACCCACGTTCCCCACAGCCCAACCGGCCTCGTTGGTGTGACGCCTTTCACTCGACACGGTGACGGGGGGTGTTGCGTTGCCGAACAGTGGACAGCGCTGTGGAGAAGCTGTGGGCAACGGGCCCCAGCCTGTGGGCCGCCGGTGGACAACTTTGACCACAGGCTGTGGACAGAGAATTCGTCCACAGCCTGTGGAGGACGCTCGCGCACAAATCCACAAGTATCTGACCTGGGGTGATGGAGTATCAGGGCGTCGGCCTGTGGAAGCAATCTGGACAACTGAACAGTCCCCAGGGTGTGGACGGGGAAAAGTACCCAGATCTGTGGAGAACCCCCTCTGACCGGCGCGTATTCGAACACCGGGGGCCGGGGCGAGCCGTACGGACCGGTCGCGTGGGCCGTACACAGGGGCGGGAACGACGCCATACGTACGGATGCGGCGGACGTACGGGGGGCTCCTGGGCAACGCGAAGGGCGCCCGGGACGGGGTGTCCCGGGCGCCCTGAGAGGCTCTGTGGGCGGTCCGCTCAGCCGTTCTTGATGCGGTTGGTGAGCTCGGTGACCTGGTTGTAGATGGAGCGCCGCTCGGCCATCAGCGCGCGGATCTTCCGGTCGGCGTGCATCACCGTCGTGTGGTCGCGGCCGCCGAACTGCGCCCCGATCTTCGGCAGCGAGAGGTCGGTGAGCTCGCGGCACAGGTACATCGCGATCTGGCGGGCCGTCACCAGGACCCGGCTGCGCGAGGATCCGCACAGGTCCTCGACGGTGAGCCCGAAGTAGTCGGCGGTCGCCGCCATGATCGCGCCGGCCGTGATCTCGGGCGCCGAGTCCTCGCCGCCGGGGATCAGGTCCTTCAGCACGATCTCGGTGAGCCCCAGGTCCACCGGCTGCCGGTTGAGCGACGCGAACGCCGTCACCCGGATCAGCGCGCCCTCCAGCTCACGGATGTTCCGCGAGATCCGGGACGCGATGAACTCCAGCACCTCCGGCGGGGCGTTGAGCTGCTCCTGCACCGCCTTCTTACGGAGGATCGCGATGCGCGTCTCCAGCTCCGGCGGCTGAACATCGGTGGTCAGACCCCACTCGAAACGGTTCCTCAGCCGGTCCTCAAGCGTCATCAGCTGCTTGGGCGGCCGGTCGGAGGAGAGCACGATCTGCTTGTTGGCGTTGTGGAGCGTGTTGAAGGTGTGGAAGAACTCCTCCTGCGTCGACTCCTTGCTCGCAAGAAACTGGATGTCGTCGACCAGGAGGATGTCCACGTCCCGGTACCGCTTGCGGAAGGTGTCGCCCTTGCCGTCGCGGATCGAGTTGATGAACTCGTTGGTGAACTCCTCGGAGCTCACGTAGCGCACACGCGTGCCCGGGTAGAGGCTGCGGGCGTAGTGCCCGATGGCGTGCAGCAGATGCGTTTTGCCAAGGCCCGACTCCCCGTAGATGAAGAGCGGGTTGTACGCCTTGGCCGGCGCCTCGGCGACGGCGACGGCCGCCGCGTGCGCGAACCGGTTCGAGGAACCGATGACGAACGTGTCGAAGAGGTACTTGGGGTTGAGGCGCGCGTGCGGCTCGCCGGGGCCACCGGGCTGGGACGCCGAGGACGACGAGGGGCCGCCCATCGGACGCGGGCCGCCGCCCTGCGGGCCGCCGTGGTGGGGGCCGCCGTGGTGCTGCTGGGACTGCGGCTCGGAGAGATCGTGACGCTCGTGGCGCTCCGGCCGCTGCTGCTCGTACGGCTGCGACTGCTGCTCGTACTGCGGGCGCTCGGGCATCTGCGGCTGCCGGTAGTCGTGCTGCGGCTGCTGCGGGCGGGCGGTCGCGTACGGGTCGCGCTCCTGGAAGCCGCCGAGGCGGGGCTGCTGCCAGGACAGGTCTTCCTGGGCGCGCGGCCAGGCGCCGGGCTCGGGGCGCTGCTGCTGGTAGTCCGGGTACGCGGGGCGCACGGTCGGCAGGCCGTCGTCGGCCGGGCGGCCGTAGGCGTCGTCCTGGTAGCGCGGCGGCTGCTGCTGGGGCGGCGCGGACTGCGGACCGCCGCCCGGGGGCTCGCCCACGGAGTCGTCGACGGTGATCGCGATCCGGATCGGGCGGCCGCACTCACGGCTGAGCGTGTCGCTGATCAGTGGGGCCAGGCGGCCCTCCAGGACGCGCTTGCCCCACTCGTTGGGGACGGCGAGCAGCGCCGTGTCGGCGACCAGGGCGAGCGGCTGGCAGCGCTCGATCCACTGCTTGTCCTTGGGCTCGATGCCCTGCTGGCCCTCCCCGAGGAGCTGCTCCAGCACTCGTGGCCACACTGCGGCAAGATCGGCAGGTACGTCAGCCACAAGGCACGCTCTCTCGCAGGTCCCACGAATGTGTGGTTCTCGGGACGGGATGGAAGGACAGGCAAGGACAGAAAGGAAAAGGTCGGGGTCGAGCCACGGTAGTCGCGGCGACTGACGTGGTTCAAGTTGTTGTCCACAGGCTGTGCACAGTGGGCCCCGTGAAGACGCTGGTTTGACCGGATGGCGTAGCCGCGCGTACCGTAACCAGGTCGAGTTGTCGATGGCTGCTGCCGCCTGCCTCCGATGGGCAAAGATCACGGTCTGTGATCGTGAAGCGGTGCACTCGGGCGTATTGCGAGCTTCGCGAATTGCGAGCTTCTCGTGGGCGCACGGTGACAGCCAGGCGATGTCCCGCCACCACCGAATCATTTCTGGAGCCCCCGAGTGAGCAAGCGCACCTTCCAGCCGAACAACCGTCGTCGCGCCAAGACCCACGGCTTCCGCCTGCGGATGCGTACCCGTGCCGGTCGCGCCATCCTTGCGAACCGTCGTGGCAAGGGCCGCGCCAGCCTGTCCGCCTAATCGCATACAGGTCATGACGTGCTGCCTACCGAGAATCGGCTGAGGCGGCGCGAAGAATTCGCGACCGCGGTACGCCGAGGACGCCGGGCCGGTCGCCCGCTCCTTGTCGTCCATCTACGCAGCGGTACAACGGACCCGCACGCGCCTGGGGAGAGCGCTCCCCCGACGCGTGCGGGTTTCGTCGTCAGCAAGGCCGTGGGTGTGGCGGTCGTCCGCAACCTGGTGAAGCGAAGGCTTCGCCATCTGATGCGCGATCGGCTGTCCCAGCTGCCCCCCGGTAGCCTGGTGGTTGTACGAGCATTGCCCGGCGCGGGCGATGCCGATCATGCACATCTGGCCCGAGACCTGGACGCCGCCCTTCAGCGGCTGCTGGGAGGGGGTGCGCGATGAAGTACCCGCTGCTGGCCCTGATCAAGCTGTACCAGTGGACGATCAGCCCGCTGCTCGGGCCCGTCTGCAGGTACTACCCGTCGTGTTCCCACTACGGATTCACGGCCATTGACCGGCATGGCGCGGTGAAGGGCACGGCACTGACCGCCTGGCGGATTCTGCGGTGCAATCCGTGGTCACCGGGCGGCGTGGACTACGTCCCCGAACGCAAGCGCCCTCGTTGGCACGAGGCGCTGCGCAACGCCTGGCGCGGCAGCAAGGGCGGGCACTTTGCCGCAGAGACCGAGCCCAGCCCGGCCGCAGAGACCTCGCCCAATGCTCAAGGAGCCTGATTAGTGGACACGATTGCCAGTCTGTTCAGCTTTATCACCTGGCCTGTTTCCTGGGTCATCGTCCAGTTCCACAGGTTGTACGGCGCGATCTTCGGGCCGGACACGGGCTGGGCCTGGGGCCTGTCGATCGTGTCCCTCGTGGTGCTGATCCGTATCTGCCTGATCCCGCTCTTCGTGAAGCAGATCAAGTCGACCCGGAACATGCAGGCGCTCCAGCCGAAGATGAAGGCGATCCAGGAGCGCTACAAGAGCGACAAGCAGCGACAGTCCGAAGAGATGATGAAGCTGTACAAGGAGACGGGCACCAACCCGCTCTCCTCGTGTCTTCCCATCCTGGCGCAGTCGCCGTTCTTCTTCGCGCTCTACCACGTGCTGTCGGGCATCGCGAGCGGCAAGACCATCGGCGTCATCAACCAGCCGCTGCTGGAGAGCGCCCAGAAGGCGCACATCATGGGCGCCCCGCTGGCGGCCAAGTTCACGGACAGCGCCTCCAAGGTCGAGAGCCTGGGCGCCACGCTGACCGACGTCCGCGTCGTGACCGCGATCATGATCGTGATGATGTCCGCCTCGCAGTTCTTCACCCAGCGCCAGCTGATGACGAAGAACGTGGACCTCTCGGTGAAGACGCCGTTCATGCAGCAGCAGAAGATGCTGATGTACGTCTTCCCGGTCATGTTCGCCGTGATGGGCATCAACTTCCCCGTCGGTGTCCTCGTCTACTGGCTGACCACCAACGTGTGGACCATGGGCCAGCAGATGTACGTGATCAACCAGAACCCCACGCCGGGCTCGAAGGCGCAGGCCAGCTACCTGGAGCGGCTGAGCAAGAGCATCGCCGCCCACAATGACGTCCGCGGCAAGCGCCGTCGCGCGGTGGTCCAGGCGATCGTGGCCAAGGGCCCGGACCGCAACGACAACGAGCGCAAGTTCATCAGCGGCCTGGCCAAGCAGGGCTTCGCGGCCCAGGCCGACGGCTCCGTGGCCAAGAGCGAGACGGCCGTGGCCGAGGCGGAGGGCGGCGCGCCCAAGCGGCAGCAGCCCAAGCGCCAGACCAAGGCCCAGCGCCAGTCCGGTGCGACCGCCGCGCAGGGTGGCGGCGACGGTGAGGAGCCGGCGAAGACCTCGCTGGAAAAGGGCACGTCGGACGAGGACTCTGCGGAGAAGCAGGACGCGCCGCAGAACGCCAAGTCCAAGACGGCGGGCAAGCCCGCCTCCGGTACCGCACGCAGCAAGGCCCAGTCCGGACAGCGCAAGGGTCAGCAGCGGCCCAAGCACCCGTCCAAGAAGTAAGAAGGAGTCCATCCGTGACGGAAGGCACCATCCCGGCCGCCGAGGGTGTTGACACCCTGTCCCGCCTGGAGCAGGAGGGGGAGATCGCCGCCGACTACCTTGAGGGCCTGCTCGACATCGCCGACCTGGACGGCGACATCGACATGGACGTCGAGGCGGACCGTGCCGCGGTTTCGATCATCAGCGACGCCCACAGCCGTGACCTGCAGAAGCTCGTCGGCCGTGACGGTGAGGTGCTGGAGGCGCTCCAGGAGCTGACGCGACTGGCCGTGCACCGGGAGACCGGCGACCGCAGCCGTCTGATGCTCGACATCGCGGGCTTCCGGGCCAAGAAGCGCACGGAACTGTCCGAGCTGGGTGCCAAGACCGCGGACGAGGTCAAGGACTCCGGCCAGCCGGTGAAGCTCCAGCCCATGACGCCGTTCGAGCGCAAGGTCGTGCACGACGCGGTCGCCGCCGCCGGTCTGCGCAGCGAGTCCGAGGGCGAGGAGCCTCAGCGCTTCGTCGTCGTGCTCCCCGCCTGAGCGGTTCATTGCTTGTTCGGCCCCGTCTGTTCGCAGGCGGGGCCGATCTTTGTCAGCCTGATAGTCAGCCACCCCAGCGCGGGAAGCGCGGTATGGAAGGACGGTCCCCGTGACGGAGGCAGCAGCAGAGCTTCCCCAGGCGCCCGAAGAGGCGCGCGCGGTATTCGGCGAGTACTTTCCGGAAGCCGTCCGGTACGCCGAGCTGCTCGCGGACGCGGGAGTCAAGCGCGGCCTGATCGGCCCGCGCGAGGTGCCCCGCCTCTGGGAGCGCCACCTGCTCAATTGCGCCGTGCTCTCCGAGGTCGTCCCCGAGGGCGTCACGGTCTGCGATGTCGGCTCCGGTGCCGGTCTGCCCGGTATTCCGCTGGCGCTGGTGCGCCCGGATCTGAAGATCACGCTCCTTGAGCCGCTGCTGCGACGCACCAATTTCCTCCAGGAAGTCGTGGAGCTGCTGGGCCTGGACCATGTGACCGTGGTGCGCGGCCGGGCCGAGGAGATGCTGGGCAAGGTGCAGCCGGTGCATGTGGTCACGGCCCGTGCGGTGGCCCCGCTGGACCGGCTGGCCGGGTGGGGTGTGCCCCTGCTGCGTCCTTACGGCGAGATGCTGGCGCTCAAGGGCGACACCGCCGAGGAGGAGATCCAGGGTGCGCGGGCCGCGCTGAGCAAGCTCGGTGTGGTGAATACCTCAGTGCTGCATGTCGGCGAGGGCATCGTGGACCCGCTGTCCACGGTGGTGCGGGTCGAGGTCGGGGAGAGCCCGGGCGGTGTGCGGTTCGCCGCCAAGCGGGCCAAGGCCGCCAGGACCAGCCGTACCAGGCGCCGCCGCTGACCCGCAGGGCCCGCCGAGGGGCGGATGCTCCATAGAAGGTGCGATACGTACGCATTTCGGAGTGTCGTGACGATCTGACCGCAGGGCGCGTGCATCGTGTTTCACGTGAAACGTCGCTCTCTGCTGCATGGAATCATCAGCCGCGGTCGTAATGCCGCGCCGCGCGACCGCAAGCCCTTGGGCGGGGCCCTGGAGTCCCCTTCACGGGCTACGGAGTTGTCCACAGAGGTGGATTCATCCACAGAAGAACGGGCCTCGCTGGTTCACGACCCCGAAAGCATGGCAGGCTCTGTGCATTGCGAGCCTGAAGTCGAGGAGAGTGAATCCTTGCGGTCCGACGCCAACATCGCGGGACCGATGACCGATCCGGTCCCCGGTCCCCGTACCGAATCGGCGGGGGAGGATGTTTCACGTGAAACACCGCCCCCGATGGACGACACCCCCATCGGTCGTGCTGCCCAGCTGGCGGTGGAAGCTCTCGGCCGTGCCGGCGAGGGCCTGCCCCGGCCGGAGCAGACACGCATCATGGTGGTCGCCAACCAGAAGGGCGGAGTGGGAAAGACCACTACCACGGTCAATCTCGCCGCCTCCCTGGCGCTGCACGGTGCCCGGGTTCTGGTGGTCGACCTCGACCCGCAGGGCAACGCCTCCACCGCGCTGGGGATAGACCACCACGCCGATGTCCCCTCGATCTATGACGTCCTGGTGGAGAGCAGACCGCTCTCCGAGGTCGTCCAGCCGGTCCGGGACGTGGAGGGCCTCTTCTGCGCCCCGGCCACGATCGACCTGGCCGGCGCGGAGATCGAGCTGGTGTCCCTGGTGGCACGGGAGAGCCGTCTGCAGCGCGCCATCCAGGCGTACGAGCAGCCGCTGGATTACATCCTGATCGACTGCCCGCCGTCTCTGGGGCTCCTCACCGTCAACGCTCTCGTCGCCGGTGCCGAGGTCCTGATCCCCATCCAGTGCGAGTACTACGCGCTGGAGGGACTGGGCCAGCTGCTGCGGAACGTCGACCTGGTGCGAGGGCATCTGAACCCCACGCTGCATGTCTCGACGATCCTGCTCACCATGTACGACGGCAGGACCAGGCTCGCCTCCCAGGTGGCCGACGAGGTGCGCAGCCACTTCGGCCACGAGGTCCTGCGGACGAGCATCCCGCGATCGGTACGTATCTCGGAGGCTCCGAGCTACGGCCAGACGGTGCTCACCTATGACCCGGGCTCCAGCGGCTCGCTCTCGTATCTCGAAGCCGCCCGCGAGATCGCACTGCGCGGGGTCGGCATCAACTACGACCCGACGCACATCCCCGTGGGCAGTCAGAACAACCAGCACAGCATGTCGGAGGGGATCCAGTGAGTGAGCGACGTAGAGGTCTGGGGCGCGGGCTCGGTGCGCTGATCCCCGCCGCCCCGCAGGAGAAGTCCGTGCCCTCGGTGGGGACGGCTTCCACGTCCCCGGCGGCGGTGCCGGTGCTGACCGCGGAGCGCGGGGTGGCGGCGGCGAAGGTGGCCACGCTCCCGGCGACTTCTGTTTCACGTGAAACACCGGTGCCGGTCCAGGCACACGAGCCGACGGTGCCGCAGCTGAAGGCGCCCGCGGGGGCGTACTTCGCGGAGCTGCCGCTGGACGCGATCACGCCCAACCCGCGCCAGCCGCGTGAGGTGTTCGACGAGGACGCCCTCGCCGAGCTCATCACCTCCATCAAGGAAGTCGGGCTTCTCCAGCCCGTCGTCGTACGGCAGCTGACGCCAGAGCGCTTTGAGCTCATCATGGGCGAGCGGCGCTGGCGGGCCTGCCGCGAGGCGGGCCTGGAGCGGATCCCCTCGATCGTGCGGGACACGGACGACGACAAGCTGCTCCTGGACGCACTCCTGGAGAACCTGCACCGCTCCCAGCTGAACCCGCTGGAAGAGGCTGCGGCGTACGACCAGCTGCTGAGGGACTTCGAGTGCACCCATGACCAGCTGGCCGACCGCATCGGCCGCTCGCGCCCGCAGGTCTCCAACACCCTGCGCCTGCTGCGGCTCTCGCCGCCGGTTCAGCGCAGGGTGGCGGCCGGGGTCCTCTCGGCGGGCCACGCCCGGGCGCTGCTCTCCGTCGACGACTCGGACGAGCAGGACCGGCTGGCGCACCGCATCGTGGCTGAGGGGCTTTCGGTGCGGGCGGTCGAGGAGATCGTGACCCTGCTGAACTCGGAGCCCAAGAGCGCCGCCAAGGCGAAGGGCCCGCGCGCCGGGGCCCGGCTGGCGCCGGCGCTCTCCGATCTGGCCTCCCGGCTCTCGGACCGCTTCGAGACGCGGGTGAAGGTCGACCTCGGTCAGAAGAAGGGAAAGATCGTCGTCGAGTTCGCGTCGATGGACGATCTGGAGCGGATCCTCGGCACCCTCGCCCCGGGCGAGGGACGGGTCCTCAACAAGGGCCTCGCCGAGGACTCCGAGGACGGCGACGAAGTCTGAGCCGGTGACCTGCTCACCGTCTGAGTCACGGCAGTTGTCGTGAAGGGCGGGCTGTGTTCCGATGCATACAGGAACACAGCCCGCCCTTTGCTGTTGTGCGGTATCCGCACTGGCGTTGGGTGGATACGATGCGTTCTGGTATGGCACATCCACCTTGGGCCACTTCGGAGGGAGGGCGGTGAGCCATGCGAACGGTGAGCCGTACCCGACTGGTGACAGCGGGGCTGGGCCTCGGGGCGGTCGGCGGGTTCGTCGGCAGTCTTCTCCGGGAACGGAGTGCACTGGCAGCCGCCCACGGGGCGGCAGGCGAGGGAAGCGAGGAACAGCCTTCATGGGGCGTCGGCTTGTACCGCTCACGCTGGACAACCTTCCGGACCTTCCCAAGCGCTGCCGCGCCTGTGTCTTCTGGGAACTTGACCCAGTCAGCGGAGAGGCCGCGATAAAGGCGGGGACGCCCGAGCTCGAAAAGGAAGCCTGGATATCGGCCGTGCTCCTGGAGTGGGGCTCGTGCGGCCGGGTCGTCTATGTCGACGACGTGCCTGTGGGCTTCGTCCTCTACGCCCCACCCGCGTATGTGCCGCGCGCCACGGCCTTCCCTACCAGCCCGGTGTCCCCCGACGCGGTGCAGCTGATAACGGGGTGGATCATGCCCGGCTATCAGGGCCAGGGGCTGGGGAGAGTGATGGTGCAGACGGTCGCCAAGGATCTGCTGCGCCGAGGCTTCAAGGCCATCGAGGCGTTCGGGGACGCCCGCTGGCACGAGCCCGCGTGTGTGCTGCCCGCCGACCATCTGCTGGCGGTGGGCTTCAAGACCGTACGGCCGCATCCCCGGTATCCCCGGCTGCGGCTGGAGCTGAGGACGACGCTCTCCTGGAAGGAAGACGTCGAACTGGCCCTCGACCGGCTGCTGGGAGCCGTCCAGAAGGAGCCCGCCCTGCGGCCGCTGTAGAACATCACGGCTCTCGCGGAACTCCGCGGCTCTCGGGCGTCCGGACATGCGAACGGGCCCGCCCCCTGATGAGGGGCGGGCCCGTTCGCGCTGTTTCACGTGAAACAGCGCGGCTGGGACTTACTCGCCGATGAAGCCGTCGAGGTCGCGCAGAAGAGCGGCCTTCGGCTTGGCGCCGACGATGGTCTTGGCGACCTCGCCGCCCTGGTAGACGTTCAGGGTCGGGATGGACATCACGCCGTACTTGGCGGCAGTGGCCGGGTTCTCGTCGATGTTGAGCTTGACGATCTCGATCTGGTCGCCGTGCTCCTCCGCGATGGCCTCCAGGGACGGGGCGATCTGGCGGCACGGGCCGCACCACGCCGCCCAGAAGTCCACGAGTACGGGCTTGTCGCTCTTGAGGACGACCTCGTCGAAGTCGGCGTCGGTCACGTTCTTCAGGGTGCCGGCCACGGCAGCCTCCTTGCGAGTGTGGGGTGAGGGGTGGGGAGGGAGGACAGGATCGTTCAGACGGCGGCCGCGGTGGCCTTCTCGTCGTCGGCGAGCGCGGCCAGGAAGCGCTCGGCGTCGAGAGCGGCGGAGCAGCCCGTACCGGCGGCGGTGATCGCCTGGCGGTAGGTGTGGTCCACCACGTCACCGGCGCCGAAGACACCGGTCAGGTTGGTACGGGTGGAGGGCGCGGCGACCTTGAGGTAGCCCTCGTCGTCCAGGTCGAGCTGGCCCTTGAAGAGCTCGGTGCGCGGGTCGTGGCCCACGGCGATGAAGAGGCCGGTCACCGCCAGCTCGGAGGTCTCACCGGTCTTGGTGTTGCGCAGGGTCAGACTGGAGAGCTTCTGGTCGCCGTGGATCTCGGCGACCTCGCTGTCCCAGGCGAACTTGATCTTCGGGTCGGCGAAGGCGCGTTCCTGCATCGCCTTGGAGGCGCGCAGGCTGTCCCGGCGGTGGACGACGGTGACCGACTTGGCGAAGCGCGAGAGGAAGGTCGCTTCCTCCATCGCGGTGTCGCCGCCGCCGACCACGGCGATGTCCTGGTCCTTGAAGAAGAACCCGTCGCAGGTGGCGCACCAGGAGACACCGCGCCCGGAGAGCTTGTCCTCGTTCGGCAGCCCAAGCTTGCGGTGCTGGGAGCCGGTCGTGACGATGACGGCCTTGGCGCGGTGGACGGTGCCGGAGGTGTCCGTGACGGTCTTGATCTCGCCGCTGAGGTCGACGGCCACGACGTCGTCCGGGACCAGCTCGGCGCCGAAGCGCTCGGCCTGCGCCCGCATGTTGTCCATGAGGTCGGGGCCCACGATTCCGTCGCGGAAGCCGGGGAAGTTCTCCACTTCGGTGGTGTTCATCAGGGCGCCACCGGCGGTGACGGCGCCCTCGAACACCAGCGGCTGAAGCGACGCACGCGCGGTGTAGAGCGCAGCCGTGTAGCCGGCCGGCCCGGAGCCAATGATGATCACGTTACGGACGTCGCTCACGGATTTCTTCCTCGTCTCTGCGGACTGCCTACTGCCTACCGGGGCCCGGTCCAGGACTCTCACCCCACCCAACGGATCCTACGGGGCGAGCATTCCCGGAGCGTCTCAGCGACGGGGATAGGCGTGGGTCAGCAGCAGCTTGCCCTTGGCGTCGGGCGCCGCGGTCTCGCAGGCCGCGTCGACGACGTACGCCTGGACCTGTGAGGTGTCCGTGGGGTGCGGAAGGACGACGAGGTATGCCCGGGTCCCCTGGTACTCGCCCGTTTCGGCGGCGAGCGGGGGCTCCGAGGTCCGGCCGGTGCCCGCCTGGACGCACGGCGGCACGGTGACATCGACGCCGAGCTTCGGGGAGTTGGACGTGAGGCCGAGGTCCGGCTTCTTGCCCGACGGGGAGGTCCCGGCGCTCTCCAGCGCGGGCCGCGAGGACAGCAGGGTCTGCACCTGCCCGGCTAGGGAGGTCCCGGAGAAGACGTCCCCGTGCTGCTGGCGGGACGCGATGCCGGACTGCTGGGCGGGGTTGTCGTCGGACGGCTGGAGCGTCTGCACCAGGAAGACACCCACCCCGATCGCCGCCGCGCCGAAGACAGCTCCGAGCACGGCCGTGCGGCGACGCCGAGGGGTGCGGGGGCGGCCGGGTCCGGTGGCTGCCCGGGAGCGCCCGGCCGGGCGGTCCGCCGCGGGAGCGTCGGCAGCGACGGATCCGAGCGATGTTTCACGTGAAACATGCGCCGCGTCCTCGCCCGTCTCGGCGCCGGCAGGCGCTCCCCCTGCGACGGATACCGCGGTCGCCCCCACGGGTACGGGCGTCCCGGTGGGCGCCGTGGCGTCGAGGAGGGCCTCGGCGGCCAGCGCCGCGTCGATCCGGCCCGCGACGTCGGCGGGCATGCGCGGCGGCCCGGGCAAGGTGCCGAGCAGCTCGCGGATCTCCGTCAGGGAGGCGTGGACGTCCGCGCAGAGATCGCAGCCGTCCAGGTGCCGGCGCACGGCGGCCGTACGGGAGGGGGGCAGCAGGCCCTCCTGGAGGTCGGAGATCTCCGAGACGTCCGGGTGCTGAGTCATGTCGGCCGTGGATGTCACGTGCGCCCACCTCCGCCCTTCACAGCAGCAGGATCATTCGGTCCTGCGTCCCTTGGTCCCGACGCAGGTGGGACGGATGTCCCCGGCGTCCGGTTCCTTCCCCCACCGCGCTCCTGGCTATCCCCGGTATCGCCCGCATCACCGCGCAGATGACTGAGCAGGGGTTGCAGCCGCGCCCGGCCCCGGGCGCAGCGGCTTTTGACGGTTCCCACCGGTACGTCGAGGACCTCCGCCGCCTCCGCCACCGGATAGCCCTGCATGTCGACCAGGACCAGGGCGGCCCGCTGTTCGGCCGGGAGCGTCCCCAGCGCCTTCACCAGCTGCCGGTGGAGGTCCTGGCGCTCCGCGGGGGCCTCGGCCGACTCGTGGGGCTCCAGGAGCAGCTCCAGGCGTTCCGCGTCGTCGACCGGCGAGGTCTTGCGGGAGGCCGCCTTGCGGGCCCGGTCGAGGCAGGCGTTCACCGTGATGCGGTGCAGCCACGTCGTGACGGCCGACTGGCCGCGGAAGGTGTGTGCGGCCCGGTAGGCCGACACCAGGGCGTCCTGGACGGCGTCGGCGGCCTCCTCGCGGTCGCCGAGCGTCCGCAGGGCGACCGCCCAGAGTCTGTCCCGGTGGCGCCGGACGAGTTCGCCGAAGGCGTCGGGGTCACCGTCGACATGGCGGGCCAGAAGGTCCTGGTCGCTCGCGCCGCCGTATGTGGCGTCGTCCAACGGTGAGCCCCCTCCCCGCGCTGTCGGATCTTCCTGCCGGACCTTCCGGATCAGCCGGTGAACTTGACGTCCGTTATGGCCTGCTTGTAACCGGCTCCGCTGAAATCGTCGGTGGGTGCGTAGGGCGCCGCCGTGAGCCACAGGACGACATAGCGGGTCTTCACCGGCTTCGTCGCCTTCAGATCGGCCGAGGTGCCGCTCGTCGTCGTGGTCGCGATCTGCTTCATCGAGCCGACCGGCGCGCTCGGCGACATGGAGTCCGCCGCGTACAGCGCCAGCGTGGTGTGGTCGCCGCTGTACCGGAGTGCTATCGACGCCGCCGACACGTCCTTCTCGGACCCGAGGTCGTAGACGATGCCCACACCCTGCTTGAAGGGGGCGAGCTTGGGGCCGTCGTTGTACCTCTTGGAGCGCCAGTACGTGGAGGTGTTGCCGTCGTACGTATTGCCCACGGTTTGGGCACTCTGCAGGTTGCCGTCGGGAGCGTACTCCTCCGCGCCCTGGATCTTCAGCGGCACCGGCGCCTTCGGCTTGTCGCCGTCGCTCTTGTTCGGCTGCTGGGACGTCCCGGACTCGCCGGAGCCCTTGTCGTGGCCCAGGAGGGTGTCCGCGAGCTGCCAGCTGCCGAGGCCGAGCGCGGCGATCAGCAGCGCCGAGACGGCCCACTTGATCGCCTTGCCGGTACGGCCCTGGAGCGTGGGCGGCGGGGCCGGCACGACCTGGGTGACCGCCGGGTGCGGTCCAGCGGGCGGGCGGCCGTAGGTGCCCTGCTGGTA
This sequence comes from Streptomyces sp. NPDC031265, assembly GCF_055570295.1. Taxonomy (NCBI): domain Bacteria; kingdom Bacillati; phylum Actinomycetota; class Actinomycetes; order Kitasatosporales; family Streptomycetaceae; genus Streptomyces; species Streptomyces sp. NPDC031265. The sequence goes on along the minus strand of NZ_JBVIHM010000001.1, from coordinate 231,567 downwards.
GGTGGTGCGCTGGTACTCGGGCGGCGCGGTGAACGCGGGCTCCGGCGGGCGGATCCGCGGCATCGCCGAGACGGCCTTGACCAGCTCGTCCGGCGTGGTGCAGGCCGGCTCCTGGCGCGACGCGGTGGCGCCGTCGTTGGCCAGTGCCCGCATCGCGAGCTCGGAAAGGCCCCGGTGGACGCCCGCGCGCACCTGGTCGGGTGCGATCAGGCCGACGCCCTTGGGCAGCCCGTGCAGGCCGTAGGCATCGCTGTCGTACGGCCAGCGCTGGGTCAGCGAGGCGTACAGCAGCGCGCCGATCGCCTCCGTGTCGGTCCGCTGGGGCGTGTCGGAGGTGATGCCGCGCAGTGCGGCGTTCACCGCGAGCCCGCGGATGCGGTACTGCCCCGAGGAGGTCCGCAGGACCGCGCCGGGAGTCAGCCGCAGATGCGCGAGGCCCTCGCGGTGGGCCGCCGCCATGGCCTGGGAGATCTGGGTGACCATCTGGTAGGCGTCGTGCGCCTCCAGCGGGCCGGAGGCCAGCAGCGCGGTCAGCTCGGTGGCGTCCGGCAGCCACTCGTGGACCACGTAGACGAGGTCGTTCTCCTCCACCGCGTCCAGGACCTGGACGAAGCGCGGGTCTCCCAGGAGCGCGGACGAGCGGGCGGCCGCCAGCACGGAACGCGCCCGCGGGTGGTCCGCCGGGAGCAGATGGACCCCGACGGCGCGGCGGAGCTTTTCGTCGACCGCCCGCCAGCTGCTGAAACCGTCCAGACGGGTGACGCACTCTTCGAGCCGGTAGCGTCTGGCGAGCTTGTGGCCGCTGTGCAACTCCGGTGTGGCGATGGAGGGCTCGGCGGGCTTCCGTTCACCGCCCGTGTCGCCGGGGCCCTGCTCCGCCGTGTCTGCCGTATCGATGGATTCCGCCACCCCGTCGGTCGTGGCCCCGTCCGCCTTGGCGGTCAGCGGGTTCTCGCCGCTGTTGTCGGCCACGTCGACGGCAGCCGTGCTACGTTCCGCCACCGTCGTTCCTGCCTCCCCATCCGTTGCGTGCTGTCGGCCAGCCATGCAAAGTCCTGCCAATTGTGCCCACAGTCCGGCGCTATGCACGACACACGGCGGCGGACGATGGTTGTGCGCGAGTGAACGGACTCAGCGTCCGAGCCGTCCCCGCACCATTCCGACCATGGAGTTGAGCTCCTCGATCCGCATCTTCTTCGCCGCGACGAAGAAGACACCGAGCAGCACGGTCCCGCCCGCCACGAGTGCGACCAGCGAGCCGAGCGCCCCCTGGCCGAGCCCCTTGAGGACGACGTAGCCCAGCGCGCCGCCCATCGCGGCCGCCGGGACGGCCGCCAGGGACAGCCTCGCGTACGTACGCAGGACGCGCGTTCCGTCCAGGTCGCCGCCCAGACGGTTGCGCAGCCGGCGCCAGGCCACCCCGACGCCCACCGCGTAGGCCAGACCGTACGCGCCCGCCATCCCCACGACTGCCCACTGGGCGGGCAGGATCACATAGCAGGCGGCCGAGGCCGCGGCATTCACCGCGGCCACGATGACCGTGTTGTAGAACGGCGTCCGCGTGTCCTCGTACGCGTAGAAGCCGCGCAGTACGACGTACTGCACCGAGTACGGGATCAGCCCCAGTGCGAACGCCATCAGGATGAAGCCCATGGACCGGCCCGCCTCGACGCCGCTGCTGGAGTACAGCAGGGTGCACATCGGGACGCCGAGCGCGAGGAACATGAAGGAGACGGGGACGATCGCGACCGCCGAGTTGCGCAGGCCCTGCGAGATGTCGTCGCGGACCGCGCCCGGGTCGTTGTCGTGCGCGGCGCGGGAGATGCGCGGCAGCAGCGCCGCCATCACCGAGACGGTGATGATCGCCTGCGGCATGCCCCAGATCAGCTGGGCGTTGGAGTAGGCGAGGAAGCCGGCTCCGTGCTCCCCGGAGGCCTTTCCGGCCGCCGTGGCGAGCTGGGTGACGACGAGGACGCCGGCCTGGTTGGCGAGCACGAACAGTACGGTCCACTTGGCGAGCTGGACCGTCTTGCCGAGACCGTGGCCCCGCCAGTCGAAGCGCGGCCGGAAGCGGAAGCCGGTCTCCCGCAGGTACGGGATCATCGCCAGAGCCTGGACGACCAAGCCGAGCAGGGTGCCGAGGCCCAGGAGGCGAATGCCCTCCGGCGGGATCGTCTGCACGCCCATGCGGGACTCGGCCGACGTGCCGTACACCCAGATGAACAGGCCGAACGTGCCGATCATGACGATGTTGTTGAGGACCGGGGTCCACATCATCGCGCCGAACTTGCCGCGGGCGTTGAGGATCTGGCCCATCACCACGTGCACACCCATGAAGAAGATCGTGGGCAGGCAGTAGCGGGCGAAGGTGACGGCGACGCTGTTGGCGGCCGTGTCGTCGGAGATGGTGCCCGACATCAGCTTGATCAACAGTGGAGCGGCGAAGACGACGATGGCGACGATGGCGCCCAGCGCCACCATGACCAGGGTGAGCAGCCGGTTGGCGTACGCCTCGCCGCCGTCCTCGTCGTCCTTCATGGACCGCACCAGCTGCGGCACGAAGACGGAGTTGAGGCCACCGCCGACGGTGAGGATGTAGATCATCGTCGGCAGGGTGTACGCGATGGTGTACGTGTCGCCCAGCAGCGAGGTGCCCAGCGCGGCGGTGATCACCAGGCTGCGGACGAAGCCGGTCAGGCGCGACACGAGCGTGCCCGCTGCCATCACGGCGCTCGACTTGAGCAGCCCGGAGGCGCGGCCGCCGGACTTCTGCTGTGGCGTGGCGGGCAGCGGCTCGGGCTCCGGGGAGGCCGGTGCCGGACCGGACCCCTGCTGGTCGCGGTAGAGGTACGCGAAGGCGTCCTGCTCGGACGGCTCCTCGCCCGCCTGGGTGACCAGGGCGTCGACGCCCACGAACTGCGTGGTGCGGGCGGTGTCGCCGTACGGCAGACGGCGCGAGGGGCCCTCCGGCTCGGGCGGCGGGGTCTGGGCCCAGATCCGGGGGTCCGGTGCGTACTGCTGGGCGGGCGGCTGCTGGTAGAGCGGCTGCGGCTCGGCGTAGGTGCCCGGGGGCGGCGGCGGGTGCGCGGCGCGGTCGTACAGCGCCTCGGTCACCGGGTCCTGGGCGTACAGATCCTGCGCCCGGTACGGATCGTTGCCGTAGGCGTCCTGGAAGTACGGGTCCGGCACCGGCTGCTGCGGCGGCACCTGCTCGGCGTAGGGAGGCACCGGGGGCGTGTTGCCGGACGACGCGGAGCCGCCGCCCGCGCCCTGCCCGCGGTCACCGTCGTACGGCGCGTTCATGGTTACCCCACCTCATCGTCCCCGGCCTGGCCGGCCACGGTGCATAGCGATAGCTCAATGCTCCACTTTCTCACCCGTGCCGGGCGAGGCCCCGCTTTGCGGACCGGTGTCCGGTGTCGGGTCACTCGGCTGCTCGGGATCGTCGCCGCCGTCCGCCTCCGCTCCGTCGCCTTCCCCGGTCTCCCCGGCCGCCTTCCGGGCCGTCGACCGCTTGCGCTGGGTGTACATCCTGATGCCCGCGAGGACGAGCAGCAGAACACCACCGGCGATCACCAGCATCACGGTGGGGGTGATCTCGGAGACCTTGACCGTGAACTCCATCGGATCGCCGTACGGCGTGCCGTCCTGCGTGTAGAGCCGGGCGGTCACCTGTACGGGGCCGTTGGCGTTAGCGGTGGCCGTGAACTTCACCGACTGGCTGTGACCGCCGTCGATCTTGACCGGCTGTCCGCCGTTCGCGTCCTCGTTGGTGGTCACTTTCAGGCGGGAGGGATTGCTCGGCTCCAGCTTCAGCACCAGATTGCCCACGGGCTGGACCAGCTGGTTCTGCACGGTGACGGCAAGGGTGGCGCTGCGCCCCGACATGGTCGCCGTGGACTTCTGGATGAGCCGCACCTCGCCGGTGAGCCCGTCCAGATAGCTCTGCACCCCGGCCCGGTAGATCACGGCCCCTTCGCGGTCGCCGCGCCAGGACGTCGACATCTCGCGGTTGACGGCGTTGCCGAAGGGCGTGACGACGCGGTCGGGCGCGGTCAGGATGACCTTGAACTTGTCCAGGGTGCCCTGGGTGCTCTTCATGTCCTGGAACGCCTGCACCGGCAGTTCCTGCCTGCGTAGCGACCCGGGGTACGAGGAGGAGCCGGGCACCCGGGCGGTGGCGCGCGCGTCCGGCTTGGCCGTGGCGGCCGCGGTGAGGTCGAGGGGCTCGGTCCAGCGCTGCGCGCTCAGGGCGCGGATGGCGTTCGCCATCGTCTGGGCCTGGCTGGCGGACGGCATCCGCTGCGGGGCGACGACGATGCTGCGCTGCTTCTCGGTGTCCTGGAGCGTGATCGCCAGCGTCTGGGCGAGGAACTCCTGGACGGCCCGGGTGGAGTTCCCGGCCCTGGACATGTCGCCCTCGAACGCCGTCGAGAGGCGGGCGTCGGAGACCACGGCCGTGGTGCCGCCGCCGATCGGCCGCGCGGCCGACGGCGAGTACAGGAGGCCGCCGGTCTCGCGGAGGCTGTCGCTGCGGGCGATCACGTTGTGGGCGCCCGCCGAGGTGGCCACGTCGACGATCGAGGGGTCGACCGCGCCCTCCACCGGCCAGGTGAAGTCGACCGAAGGCGTCACATGGAGGATGGTCTCCACGGTCTTCTCGGCCACCTCGGTGGCCCCCTGCAGATGGCTCAGCGACCCGGAGACGTCCTTGCCGCGATGGGCGAGCGAGGCCAGGTCCGGGTCGGCGAAGGGCAGCGCGACGACCTTCTCGCCCTGTACCGCGTCCTCGAGCTCGCCCAGCCACTGCTTGGCCACGTCCTGGTTGGTGCCCGGCACATCGGTGTCGCCGGACTTGACCCGGTAGTTGCGGGTCATCGCGTCGACGCTGGCGAGCAGATCGGGGTCGATCACCCAGGTCACCGGCAGCTGGCTGCCCAGCGAGACCATCCGCTCCAGCCGGCCGCCGGGCGCGAGCTCCGCGGCCAGCGTGTCGTCGGCGAAGACCGGGGTCTGCTGCTCGTCCGAGCCCGTCTGCGCGGTGAGGTGGGTCGACGACATCAGCGGCCACATATAGGTGAGCTGTGACTTCTTGCCGTCGACGGCCTCGGGCTGCCACGGCAGGAAGGTCCGCTGGATGCCCAGGACCTGCTCGTACTGCTGGTTCGCCGTCTGCCCGGACAGGGAGACGCCCAGCTGGTAGACGCCGTCGCCGCCCAGCCCCAGCTTGCTCACCGGCACCGAGAGGGTGAAGTCCCGGCTGATCCCGGGGGCAAGCTTCGCGAACTTGACCGTGTACTTGTCACCGACCTCGGCCGGGTCCAGGCCCGGCGCGTAGCCGCTGCGCTGGGAGGCGTCGTCGATCGCGGTCCGGCCGTTGAGCCGCTGGCCCACCCGCAGGCCCACATGGGCGCCTGTGACGGTCTGCTTGCCCGTGTTGGTGACCGTGCCGGAGATCGTCAGCGTGTCGCTCTTGACGGGGGCGCTGGGGGACATCGAGTCGAGCGTCATCTGGACGGTGCGCGAGACCGGAGCCGCTCTGCCCGGTGCGGCCGCCCCGGTGGCGTGGGCCGCCGTGGTGGCGGCCGTGCCGGAGAGCAGACCGGCGATCAAGGGGGCGCCGACGAGCAGCGCCGCTGAGCGGCGCAGCCACCGGCGGGCAGGAGAGGGGCCCATCCCCTGAGAATCTGCCGCCTCGGCCACGCGTCGCCCGTCCCTCGTCGTCGTCAGCTGTGTCGGTGATTGTCGATTCCTGCGTCCACGCATGGTAACGAGGTGGACTGTGGCGAAGTGCCGTGGACTGCTCCACGTGATCGGAAGAGTGTGCCAGGGAGCCAGGCGAGGCGGCTTCCCGGGGCCGTGGAGAGCCCGCGAGGACGGGTGAGCCGGGGCGGGCGGAAACGGTGACGCCCCGGTCGGCCGGGGCACGTACCCTTTTCTGTTGTGCCGAACGCCAACGAAGACAACCCCAGCGCCCTGAGCCAGGTGCAGCGCCGCGCGGTCAGCGAACTGCTGCGGGTCTCCCCGGTCGCCGACGACCTCGCCCGCCGCTTCCAGGAGGCCGGGTTCTCGCTTGCCCTGGTAGGCGGGTCGGTACGGGACGCGCTCCTCGGCCGGCTCGGGAACGACCTGGACTTCACGACCGACGCCCGCCCCGAGGACGTGCTGAAGATCGTGCGCCCGTGGGCGGACGCGGTCTGGGAGGTCGGGATCGCGTTCGGCACCGTCGGCTGCCAGAAGGACGGCTACCTCATCGAGGTGACCACGTACCGCTCCGAGGCGTACGACCGCACCTCGCGCAAGCCCGAGGTGTCCTACGGCGACTCCATCGAGGAGGACCTGGTCCGCCGCGACTTCACCGTCAACGCGATGGCCGTGGCACTCCCCGAGAAGGAGTTCATCGACCCGCACGGCGGCCTGGAGGATCTGGCGGAGCGCATCCTGCGCACCCCCGGCACCCCGGAGGAGTCCTTCTCCGACGACCCGCTGCGCATGATGAGGGCCGCGCGTTTCGCGGCCCAGCTCGACTTCGAGGTGGCCTCCGAGGTCGTCGCCGCGATGACGTCGATGGCCGAGCGGATCGAGATCGTCTCTGCCGAGCGCGTGCGGGACGAACTGAACAAGCTGCTGGTCTCCGTACACCCGCGCGAGGGGCTGCGGCTGCTTGTGGAGACCGGGCTCGCGGACCACGTGCTGCCCGAGCTTCCCGCGTTGCGGCTGGAGAGTGACGAGCACCACCGGCACAAGGACGTCTACGAGCACTCGCTCACGGTGCTCGACCAGGCCATCGCCCTGGAGAAGGACGGCCCCGACCTGGTGCTGCGCCTCGCCGCTCTGCTGCACGACATCGGCAAGCCGAGGACGCGCCGGTTCGAGCAGGACGGCCGGGTCTCCTTCCACCACCATGAGGTGGTCGGCGCGAAGATGACCAAGAAGCGCATGACCGCGCTGAAGTACTCCAACGACATGGTCAAGGACGTCTCGCGTCTGGTGGAGCTGCATCTGCGCTTCCACGGCTACGGGACCGGCGAGTGGACCGACTCGGCGGTGCGCCGGTACGTACGCGACGGCGGGCCGCTCCTGGCGCGGCTGCACAAGCTGACCCGCTCGGACTGCACCACGCGCAACAAGCGCAAGGCGACCGCGCTGTCGCGGGCCTACGATGGGCTGGAGGAGCGGATCGCGCAGCTCCAGGAGCAGGAGGAGCTCGACTCGATCCGCCCGGACCTGGACGGCAACCAGATCCAGGAGGTCCTGGGGATCGGGCCCGGCCCGGCGATCGGTCAGGCGTACAAGCACCTGCTGGAGCTGCGCCTGGAGAACGGGCCGATGGAGCATGACGCGGCCGTCGCGGCGCTCAAGGAGTGGTGGGCCCAGCAGGGCTGAGGTCGGCCACGAGGCCGTTTCACGTGAAACATGCGCCGTGGTTTCACGTGGAACACGGCGACCGGTCGATATGCCCGGGGGCGGTGTTTCACGTGAAACACCGCCCCTGAGGTCCCTGCTACGACTACTTCTTGTAGTTCTCCAGGCAGAGGGTGAAGTCCTTGCTGCCGCCCGTCTCGGTGTACTCCGAGTACTTGTTGCGGTCGCAGCCGCCGGCGTCGTCCTTCTTCTGGACAACCTTGTACTTGGCCTTGGAGTCGCCGCAGTCCACGACCTTCAGGTCCGGGTTGGTCGTGGAGTCGGGGTTGCCGATGCTCATGCAGTCGCCGACCTTGGCGGTGTCGGCGTCATGGCGGCTGGTGTACCAGCCCACGGCCGCGGCGATGATGACGCTCACCACGACGAAGATCCGGACGATCTTCTTGACGTTGCGGCGCGGCGGGGCGGGCGCCGGCGCGTGGGGTATCGGACCGCCCTGGTTGAAGTAGGGCGACTGCTGCGGCGGGACTCCCGGCTGACCCGGCTGCTGACCGTACGGCGCGCCTCCCTGCGGCTGCCCGTACGGGGCTGCGCCCTGCGGTTGTCCGTAGGGAGCGTTGGGCTGCGGCGCGTACGGGTTCTGGCCCTGGGGCGGCGGAGTGGACACTTGGGGGTTCCCCCTTGGTGAAAAACAGATGATGTAGGACGCCCGTAAGGTAGCGGGCCCGGCTGACATCCCTGCTACCGGAGGGGACTCTGTGGCCCTGATGTGACACTCAGCCGCGCTGAAAGCGGGTCATAAACACTGCTACTGCCGCGTAGATCACAGAGACCGTGACAACCAGAAGTGCCGACTTTCCGTCAGGCGGCAGCATCAGCGCGGCAACCGCGGCGGCGCCGACGAAGGCGACGTTGAAGAGCACGTCGTACAGCGAGAAGATCCGGCCGCGGTAGGCGTCGTCCACCGAGGACTGCACCACGGTGTCCGTGGAGATCTTCGCGCCCTGGGTGACCAGCCCCAGGACGAAGGCGGCGACGAGCACGGGCGCGGAGGCGAACGGCAGCCCCAGGGCGGGCTCCAGGACCGCCGCCGTCCCCGCGCACACCGCCATCCATCTGTAGGGCCCCAGCCGCGCCACCGCCCCCGGTGTCACCACGGCCGCCGCGAAGAACCCCGCCCCCGAGATGCCCACCGCCAGCCCCAGCAGCGCCAGCCCGTCGGAGGTGCTGTCGGCCCAGGCGTACCGGCAGAGCATCAGCACCAGCACCGTCAGCGCCCCGTAGCAGAAGCGCATCAGCGTCATCGCGATCAGCACGTGTGCGGCCGCGCGGCGCTCCCGCAAGTGGCGCAGCCCGTCGGCGAGTCCGCGTGCCGCCGTGCCGATCGCGGCGCCGATCCCGGGCCGCACCGCGGCGGGGTCGGGCCCCAGCAGTCCGGGCGGCAGGCGCAGCGACCACAGGGCCGCGCACAGATAGAGGAGCGAGCCGAGCAGCACGGTGGCGGCGTCCGCCGGGAGCACCAGACGCAGCCCGAAGGCCAGCCCGCCGCCAGCTGTCGCGGCGAGCGTTCCGGCGGTCGGCGAGAGGGAGTTGGCCATGACGAGCCGTTCCTCGTCCACGACCCGGGGCAGCGCGGCCGAAAGTCCCGCGAGGACGAAGCGGTTGACGGCCGTGACGCAGAGCGCGGAGGTGTAGAAGAGCGCGTCGGGCGCCGAGGTGAGCAGGAGCAGCGCGGTGCAGCCGGCCAGCAGGGCCCGCAGCAGATTGCCGTACAGAAAGACCTGGCGCCGCTGCCAGCGGTCCAGGAGGACGCCCGCGAAGGGGCCGACGACCGAGTAGGGCAGCAGCAGAACGGCCATGGCCGAGGCGATCGCCGCGGGCGAGGTCTGCTTCTCGGGGGAGAAGACGACGTGTGTGGCGAGCGCGACCTGGTAGACGCCGTCCGACGCCTGGGAGAGCAGCCGTACAGCCAGCAGATGCCGGAAATTCCTCAGGCGCAGGAGTATGCGCAGATCACGCACGACAGGCATGTGTGCAAGCGTCACATACGGAGAGGGCCCCCGCGCCGGCACGGCACAGGGACCCTCAACAGTCGGGTGGAAGCCGAGGCTTAGCGCTCGACCTCGCCCTTGATGAACTTCTCGACGTTCTCGAGGGCCTCGTCGTCGAAGTACTGCACCGGCGGGGACTTCATGAAGTACGAGGACGCGGAGAGGATCGGGCCGCCGATGCCGCGGTCCTTGGCGATCTTCGCGGCACGCACGGCGTCGATGATGACACCCGCGGAGTTCGGGGAGTCCCACACCTCGAGCTTGTACTCAAGGTTCAGCGGAACATCACCGAAGGCGCGGCCTTCGAGGCGCACGTACGCCCACTTGCGGTCGTCCAGCCAGGCCACGTAGTCCGAGGGGCCGATGTGGACGTTGTTCTCGCCCAGCTCGCGGTCGCGGATCTGCGAGGTGACGGCCTGCGTCTTCGAGATCTTCTTGGACTCCAGGCGCTCACGCTCGAGCATGTTCTTGAAGTCCATGTTGCCGCCGACGTTCAGCTGCATGGTGCGCTCCAGGCGGACACCGCGGTCCTCGAAGAGCTTCGCCATGACGCGGTGCGTGATGGTAGCGCCGACCTGGGACTTGATGTCGTCGCCGACGATCGGGACGCCCGCCTCGGTGAACTTGTCAGCCCACTCCTTGGTGCCGGCGATGAAGACCGGAAGGGCGTTGACGAACGCGACCTTGGCGTCGATGGCGCACTGCGCGTAGAACTTCGCAGCGACCTCGGAACCCACGGGGAGGTAGCAGACCAGAACGTCGACCTGCTTGTCCTTGAGGACCTGGACGATGTCGACCGGGGCCTCGGCGGACTCCTCGATGGTCTGGCGGTAGTACTTGCCCAGACCGTCGTGGGTGTGACCACGCTGGACCGTGACGCCCTTGTTCGGGACGTCGCAGATCTTGATGGTGTTGTTCTCGCTGGCACCGATGGCGTCCGCGAGGTCGAGGCCGACCTTCTTGGCGTCCACGTCGAACGCGGCCACGAACTCCACGTCCTTGACGTGGTAGTCGCCGAACTGGACGTGCATCAGACCCGGCACCTTGCCGGCCGGGTCGGCGTCCTTGTAGTACTCGACGCCCTGCACCAGCGAGGCGGCGCAGTTTCCTACGCCGACGATGGCTACGCGAACCGAACCCATTCCGGTTGCTCCCTGTGTGTTCTCGACGAAGTCCTGCGGACGCAGGGCCTTCAGTTGGCGGTGTCCTCGGACGGATCCGGCCGGGTGCTGTCCCGATGCCGGGGCAGGCCGCCCGTCTCTCCTGATGTGTGGTCCTGCTGAGCGGAGCCGGTGGCCGGGCCGGATCGCTGATCCCGCCCCGCCCGCTCGCTCTCGATGAGCTCGTTCAGCCAGCGCACTTCGCGCTCCACGGACTCCATGCCGTGACGCTGCAGCTCAAGCGTGTAGTCGTCCAGGCGCTCGCGCGTACGGGCCAGGGAGGCGCGCATCTTTTCGAGGCGCTCCTCCAGCCGGCTGCGACGACCTTCCAGCACGCGCATCCGCACCTCGCGCTCCGTCTGCCCGAAAAAGGCGAAACGTGCCGCGAAGTGCTCGTCCTCCCAGGTGTCGGGACCGGTGTGGGAGAGCAGTTCTTCGAAATGCTCCTTCCCTTCGGCCGTCAACCGGTAGACGATCTTGGCCCGGCGCCCTGCGAGTGAAGCAGCGAGAGCGTCCTCGGGAGCGCTGCCCGGTTCCTCGATCAACCAGCCGCTCGCGACCAGCGTCTTGAGGCAGGGGTAGAGGGTCCCGTAACTGAAGGCCCGGAAGATCCCCAGTGAGGTATTGAGCCGCTTGCGCAGCTCGTACCCGTGCATCGGGGCCTCCCGAAGCAGGCCGAGTACGGCGAATTCGAGGATGCCGGAGCGCCTGCTCAACCTTCGCCTCCTCTGCTGCCGCGGACCTTTATGCCGTGCTGATGTATCGACTCGATACATCCTGACGATAGAACGGTGTCGCCTCTGCGACAAGAGGGGCCATGGTGAACGGCGTCACATCGGCAATTCGTAGGAAGCAAGTTGCCTGATTTGGGGTGAACTTCGGCCCCTGGCTGGTTTTGACCGTGCGTAGTCTGTGCGGCATGCAGACCACCGGGAGCCGAGTGACGTCAGGGGGCGTCGGCGCGTACCGCGCTATCGGCATACCGGGTGCACGGCGGACGGGCTCGTCGCAGGGCTGGTCCGTCTGTCGGGGGGACCGGAACTCACCAGTCGCTTTCAGGCGCTCTCGCCTGCCCGAGGAGTAGTCGTTCGATGAGCGAGCACCGTCGCAAACCGCCGGAGTCGCAAGGCGGCGGCCGGGCCGCCGCCCGACGGGCTGCCCAGCAGCCCTCCGGCCGCCGCGCGGCCCCCGCCCGGGACTCCGTCACGGATTCCCCCTCCGGCTCGTACGGAGAGGAGCGGCCGGCCGGTGGGCGCGCCGAGGCGCGACGATCCGCCCAGCGGGGCGGACGCAGACGAGGGGCCGAGCCCGGCGGCGGCGGTCCGGCGGGTCCGGGCGGGCGCCGCGGCGGTACGGGCCCCGGCAACCGGCGGCCCGGCAAGAAGCGCTTCATCGACTACCCGCGCTTCAACAAGCGCGGGTGGCGGCGCTGGATGCCCTCCTGGAAGCTCGTCAGCGGGCTGTCTCTGGGCTTTCTCGGCACGCTGGTGGTCGCCATCGGCGTCGCCTACTGGATGGTGAGCGTCCCGAACGTGGCCCAGGCGGCCCAGGCCGAGAACAACGTCTACTACTGGTCCGACGGGTCCCAGATGGTCGCGACCGGCGGCGAGATCAACCGCCAGATCATCGCGTACGAGAAGATCCCGGCGGCCATGCGGTACGCGGTGATCTCGGCGGAGAACAAGACCTTCGAGACCGACTCCGGCGTCGACCCCCAGGGCATCGCGCGCGCCCTGGTGAACATGGCCAAGGGCGGCCACACGCAGGGTGGCTCCACGATCACCCAGCAGTACGTGAAGAACGCCCGGCTCGACGACCAGTCGCAGACCCTGACCCGTAAGTTCAAAGAGCTCTTCATCTCCATCAAGGTCGGCGCGACCAAGAAGAAGAGCGAGATCATGGCGGGCTATCTGAACACCGCCTACTACGGGCGCGGCGCCTACGGTCTGCAGGCCGCGGCCCGCACGTACTACAGCAAGGACGCCAAGGACCTCGACCCCAGCCAATGCGCCTTCCTCGCCTCGCTGCTCAAGGGCGCCACCTACTTCGACCCGGCCGGCGCCACCGAGATCGACCCGGCGGCCACGCCGCAGCAGAACACCAAGAACGCCATGAGCCGGTGGGCCTGGATCCTCGACGAGGAAGTGAAGGACGGCCACCTCGGCGCGGCGGACCGGGCCAAGTACAAGACCTTCCCGATGCCGGACAAGCCCAAGAAGAACGCGCAGCTCAGCGGGCAGATCGGCTATCTGGTCAGCCTGTCCAAGGCGTACTTGGTGAACAACAACACCCAGGGCATCACCGCCGGTGACCTGGACAAGGGCGGCTACGAGATCCACACGACCTTCGACAAGAAGAAGGTCCAGGAGCTCGAAGACGTGGTGAAGAAGGTCCGCAAGAAGAACATCGACCCGAAGAAGCGCCCGGAGTACGACACGTTCGTCCAGTTCGGCGCGGCGTCGGTGGACACCAAGAGCGGCGCCATCAAGGCGCTGTACGGCGGTGAGGACGCGACCAAGCACTTCACCAACAACGCCGACCAGACCGGTGCCCAGGTCGGCTCGACCTTCAAGCCGTTCGTGCTGGCTGCCGCCATGGAGTACGGAAAGCGCGACCCGAAGGGCCCCAAGGACCAGGGCGACTCGGAGCGGACCCTGGTCTCCCCGAAGAGCATCTACAGCGGCATGAACAAGCTGAAGATCAAGAACTACGACGGGAGCGTGTGGACCAACGAGAAGGGCGAGCAGTGGCTGCAGACCAACGACGGCAATGAGTCGTACAACAAGCCCAGCTACGCCATCGACCTGCGGTACGCGATGCAGGAGTCGGCGAACACGCCGTACGTCCAGCTAGGCATGGACGTCGGCACGGACAAGGTGAGGGACGTCGCCCTCGCCGCGGGTCTGCGCAAGGACAGCCTGGCCTCGTCGAGCGTGCCGTCGTTCTCCATCGGTACCTCCTCCCCCAGCGCGATCCGCATGGCCGGCGCGTACGCCACCTTCGCCACCAGCGGGATGCACCACGACCCGTACTCGGTCGAGAAGGTCAACAAGCGCGGCCAGGCCGTCTACCAGCACGACGACAAGGCGACCCGCGCCTTCTCGGCCGCGATCGCGGACAACGTGACGGACGTCCTGAAGAACGTCGTGGAGAAGGGCACCGGCACCAACGCCCAGCTCAGCGGCCGTGATGTGGCGGGCAAGACCGGTACCACCGACGGCAACCGTTCCGCCTGGTTCGTCGGCTACACGCCGCAGCTGTCGACCGCAGTGAGCATGTACCGCCTCGACGACAACGAGACGAACAAGAAGCGCGAGTTCCTGAAGATGTTCGGTACCGGCGGCCAGGAGAAGATCCACGGTGCGTCGTTCCCGTCGACAATCTGGCACGACTACATGGAGCAGGCGCTGAACGGCGTACCGGCCGTCGACTTCCCGACGCCCGAGGCGATCGGCGACAAGGTGTACGGCGGCGGCATGTCGCCCAGCCCGAGCCCCTCCCCGACGCCCTCGGACTCCCCGTCGCCCTCCGGAAGCCCCTCGCCCACCCCGTCGCTGACGCCATCGCCGTCCCCGAAGCCCAGCAAGTCCTGTGGCAAGTGGGACTGGAGCTGCGGCGGGCCCGGTGGAGCTGGCGGCACCGACGCGGGCACCGACCAGGGCACCACCGCCGGGGACACCAGCGGCCCCTCCGGCAGCCCGTCGCCCAGTAAGTCCAAACCGGGCAGCGGCACCCAAGGGAATATCTTCGGAGGCCCTAACGGCTAGCGGGCCCGGCGCACGCGGCTGAATCGCGGGGGCGGTGTCTCACGTGAAACCAGACATGGTGTTTCACGTGAAACATCGCCCCTCGGCATTTCCACAGAGGTGTACGGCAGGATGTGCGGCATGACGAGCGAGACCAGTGCCCGCGCGGACGAGGACAGGCGTGCGGAGCCCGCAGAACCCGTCGTACGGCCCACGGAGCAGGACGAGGTCGCCGCGGCCGGCAGCGAGCTGCTGGGCGGTCCGATGGGCCGCTGGGCCTGGGGGGCGGGCCACTGGCTCACCCCTGTCCGGGTGATCGCCCTCGTCGCGATCGGCATGTTCGCCCTCGGTATGGCGCAGAAGGCCCCCTGCTACGAATGGGCCTGGTTCCGGGGCGTGAACTCCCAGTACACCCACGCCTGCTACTCCGACATCCCGCACCTGTACGTGGGTCGGGGCTTCGCCGACGATCTCGTGCCGTACTTCGACCGGCTGAGCGGCGACATGGACTACCTCGAATATCCCGTCCTGACGGGACTGTTCATGGAGGTGGCCTCCTGGCTGACGCCCAGCGGCGGCAGCATGCAGCACCGCGAGCAGATGTACTGGATGGTCAACGCCGGGATGCTGATGGCCTGCACGGCCGTCATCGCCGTCTGTGTCGCGCGGACGCACCGCCGCCGCCCCTGGGACGCCCTGCTGGTCGCCCTGGCGCCCGCCTTCGCGCTCACCGCGACGATCAACTGGGACCTCTTCGCCATCGCCCTGACGGCCGCCGCCATGCTGATGTGGTCCCGTAGCCGCCCGCTCGCCTTCGGCATCCTCGTCGGGCTCGCGACGGCCGCCAAGCTCTATCCCGTCCTGCTCCTCGGACCGCTGCTGTTCCTGTGCTGGCGGGCAGGGAAGTGGCGGGAGTACGGGGTGGCCGTGTTCGGCGCGGCGGGCGCCTGGCTGGCGGTGAACGTGCCGGTGATGCTGCTCGCGCCCGAAGGCTGGAAGAAGTTCTACACGTTCAGCCAGGAGCGGTCCGTCGACTTCGGCTCGTTCTGGCTGATCATCTCGCAGCGCACCGGCAAGTCCCTGGACGTCGACACGGTGAACAACCTGGCGACCCTGCTGATGGTGCTGTTGTGCGCGGGCGTCGCGGCGCTGACGCTCACCGCACCGCGCCGTCCACGCTTCGCGCAGCTCGCCTTCCTGGTCGTCGCCGCGTTCATCCTGACCAACAAGGTCTACTCGCCGCAGTACGTGCTGTGGCTGATTCCACTGGCCGCGCTGGCCCGGCCGCGCTGGCGGGACTTCCTGATCTGGCAGGCCGGGGAGGTCGTCTACTTCCTCGGGATCTGGATGTACCTCGCGTACACGATGAGCGGCGAAAAGCACCAGGGGCTGCCGCCGGAGGGCTACCAACTGGCCATCGCCGCCCATCTGCTGGCGACGCTCTACCTGTGCGCGGTGATCGTGCGGGACATCATGATGCCCGAGCGGGACGTCGTACGGCGCGACGGCTCGGACGATCCGTCCGGTGGCGTTCTCGACGGGGCCAAGGATGTCTTCGTCCTGGGGCAGGCGGCACATCCGCCCCGGCACGCGGCTCGCCTTGTGGAGGGCCCCCGGGTGGAGTGGGGTACGCGGCAGCCGGGCACCTAGCCCGGGCGGCCGGGAAGCGACGCGAAGGGCCCCCGCCGGTGGCGGGGGCCCTTCGTCATGTCCGGCGGCGACGCGTCGCCTAGCGGTCGACCAGGCGGTCGAACTGCGTCGTGGTGTGCCTCAGATGGGCCACCAGCTCATCGCCCACGCGCGGCTCCTGGGAGTCCGACGGGACGAAGAGGATCGACACCTGCATGTGCGGCGGCTCGGCGAACCAGCGCTGCTTGCCGTCCCAGACGAACGGCGACAGATTGCGGTTGACGGTCGCGAGACCGGCCCGGGCGACGCCCTTGGCGCGCGGCATCACACCGTGCAGCGCCTTGGGAGCCTCCAGCCCGACGCCGTGCGAGGTGCCGCCGGCGACCACGACCAGCCAGCCGTCGGAGGCGGCCTTCTGCTGGCGGTAGCCGAAACGATCCCCCTTCGCGACCCGGGTGACGTCCAGGACGGCGCCCCGGTACTCGGTCGCCTCGTGGTCGCCGAGCCACAGCCGTGTACCGATGCGGGCGCGGAAGCGGGTCTGCGGGAACTGCTGCTGCAGCCGCGCCTGCTCCTCGGCCCGCAGATGGCTGACGAACATGGTGTGCAGCGGCAGCCGGGCCGCGCGCAGCCGGTCCATCCAGCCGATGACCTCCTCGACCGCGTCCGAGCCGTCGGTGCGGTCGAGCGGGAGGTGCAGGGCGAAGCCCTCCAGGCGCACGTCGTCGATGGCGGAGTGGAGCATGCCGAGCTCCTCCTCCTTGACGCCGTGGCGCTTCATCGAGCTCATGCACTCGATGACCACGCGCGCGCCCACCAGGGCGTGCACCCCGTCCACGGACGACACGGAGCGGATGACGCGGTCCGGCAACGGCACCGGCTCCTCGCTCCGGCGGAACGGCGTGAGCACCAGCAGGTCGCCGCCGAACCAGTCCTTCATGCGGGCCGCCTCATAGGTGGTGCCGACCGCCAGGACGTCCGAGCCGAAGCGGTTCACCTCCTCGGCCAGCCGCTCGTGGCCAAAGCCGTAGCCGTTGCCCTTGCAGACCGGGATGATGCCCGGGAACTGGTCGACCACGGACTTCTGGTGCGCCCGCCAGCGCGCGGTGTCGACGTACAGGGAGAGCGCCATGGCCGGATCCGGAACCTTTCTGGTGGCTGCGGTGTATCAGAGGTATGTGAGACGAGATTACGCAACCATCAGCGCCGCGACATGTAGATGTCGAGGGCCTTGTGCAGCAGCTTGTTCAGCGGGAAGTCCCACTCGCCGACGTACTCGACGGCCTCGCCGCCGGTGCCCACCTTGAACTGGATGAGACCGAAGAGGTGGTCGGTCTCGTCGAGCGAGTCGGAGATGCCGCGCAGGTCGTAGACGGTCGCGCCCATGGCGTACGCGTCGCGCAGCATCCGCCACTGCATCGCGTTCGAGGGCCGGACCTCACGGCCGATGTTGTCGGAGGCGCCGTAGGAGTACCAGACGTGCCCGCCGACGACGAGCATCGTCGCCGCCGACAGGTTCACGCCGTTGTGCCGCGCGAAGTAGAGCCGCATCCGGTTGGGGTCCTCGTTGTTGAGGACCGTCCACATGCGCTGGAAGTACGAGAGCGGGCGCGGCCGGAAGTGGTCGCGGACAGCGGTGATCTCGTACAGCCGCTGCCACTCGGCCAGGTCCTCGTAGCCGCCCTGGACGACCTCGACACCGGCCTTCTCGGCCTTCTTGATGTTGCGGCGCCACAGCTGGTTGAAGCCCTTGAGGACATCGTCGAGCGAGCGGTTGGCGAGCGGCACCTGGAAGACATAGCGCGGCTGCACATCGCCGAAGCCGGCGCCGCCGTCCTCGCCCTGCTGCCAGCCCATCTTGCGCAGCCGGTCGGCGACTTCGAAGGCGCGCGGCTCGATGTGGGTGGCCTCGACGTCCCGCAGACGCTTGACGTCCGGGTCCTGGATGCCGGACTTGATGGCGGCCGAGTCCCAGCGCCGGATGACGACGGGCGGGCCCATCTTCACCGAGAAGGCACCCTGGTGCTTCAGATGCGCCAGCATCGGCTGCAGCCACTCGTCGAGGTTCGGGGCGTACCAGTTGATGACCGGGCCCTCGGGCATATACGCGAGGTACCGCTTGATCTTCGGCAGCTGGCGGTAGAGCACCAGGCCGGCGCCGACCATCTGGCCGTTCTTGTCGAACCATCCGAGGTTCTCCGAGCGCCACTCGGTCTTCACGTCAGCCCACGCCGGGACCTGGCAGTGGCTCGCCGCGGGCAGGCTCTGGATGTACGCCAGATGCTGCTCTCGGCTGATGGTCCTCAGGGTCAGGCTCATGCGGGGCGCTCCTCGGCAGGTGTGTCCCCATGGGTACAGGGGCTCCGGCTCTCGCGCCGAAGCCTACTGCGCCCGAGGAGCGCCCCGGTTGGCTGTACGGACCCTGGGCTGGTGCGGGGTGCTCTCAGCCGCCGACCACACCGCCGAAGAGGCCGCCGTGCGCCATGCCCAGGAAGAAGCCCACCGCGGAGGCTCCGAGCCCGAGGATCAGCAGGAACCGCTCGCGGGTGGTCTCCGAGATGAACTGTCCGTACGCACCGGTGAGGATCCCGATGAGGCCTGCCCAGGAGCTGACCAGGTGCAGGCTGTGGAAGAACGCGGTGCTGAACGCCAGCGCTCCCAGCACGACGGTCACCGCCATGAAGGCGTCCTGAAGGGGATGAGGCTTGCCGTCGGTGGCGAAGAGGGAGACGACGGACGAGTTCGATCGCACTGCCTGTGCCATGAGGCACCTCCTGGCGGTAGCGGAACGCGGCGAAGGGTAGCGCCACGCACACCCGATGTGTACAGATTGCGTCCCCTGACCGCCGGATTTCAACCGGAAGCGGGTGTGCGGGTACTCTGTACGATCTGCACCGGTGTCTGCCCTGGCCAGGACGCGGTCCCTCTCCCTCGGAGCGGGATTGTCAGTGGCGGCGGATACCGTTGCTTACGCATCACGACCCTCCTGCCACGGAACGACCGTGGCCGCTGAGTCCAAAGGAGGTGGGTTCCACATGCGTCACTACGAGGTGATGGTCATCCTCGACCCCGATCTGGAGGAGCGCGCTGTCTCTCCCCTGATCGAGAACTTCCTCTCCGTTGTCCGCGAGGGCAACGGAAAGGTTGAGAAGGTCGACACCTGGGGCCGTCGTCGTCTCTCCTACGAGATCAAGAAGAAGCCCGAGGGCATCTACACGGTCATCGACCTGCAGGCCGAGCCTGCGGTCGTCAAGGAGCTCGACCGTCAGATGAACCTGAACGAGTCGGTCCTCCGGACGAAGGTCCTCCGCCCCGAGACCCACTGAGCTTCCGCTCAGAGGCAATCGGGTTCCGAGTAGCAACACAGCAGCCAGCAGCAATCCCCGCCGAGAGGTTCATCCATGGCAGGCGAGACCGTCATCACGGTCGTCGGCAATCTCGTCGACGACCCCGAGCTGCGCTTCACCCCCTCGGGTGCGGCCGTCGCGAAGTTCCGTGTCGCGTCGACTCCCCGCACCTTCGACCGTCAGACCAATGAGTGGAAGGACGGCGAAGGCCTGTTCCTGACCTGCTCGGTCTGGCGTCAGGCGGCGGAGAACGTCGCCGAGTCGCTCCAGCGAGGCATGCGCGTCGTCGTGCAGGGCCGGCTGAAGCAGCGGTCCTACGAGGACCGCGAGGGCGTCAAGCGCACGGTCTACGAGCTGGACGTCGAGGAAGTCGGCCCCAGCCTCAAGAACGCCACGGCCAAGGTCACCAAGACCACCGGCCGAGGCGGCCAGGGTGGTTACGGCGGCGGTGGCCAGCAGCAGGGCGGCGGCAACTGGGGCGGAACCCCCAGCGGTGGCTCCCAGGGCGGCGGCGCTCCCGCCGACGACCCCTGGGCCTCCGGCGCGCCGGCCGGCGGCAGCCAGCAGCAGGGTGGCAGCGGCGGCGGCTGGGGCGGAAGCTCCGGCAGCTCCGGTGGCTCCGGCGGCGGCTACTCGGACGAGCCGCCCTTCTAGGGCAGCTCGTACCCCCACTTCTTGATCACACAGGAGAAACACCATGGCGAAGCCGCCTGTGCGCAAGCCTAAGAAGAAGGTCTGCGCTTTCTGCAAGGACAAGACCGCTTACGTGGACTACAAGGACACGAACATGCTGCGGAAGTTCATTTCCGACCGCGGCAAGATCCGTGCCCGCCGCGTTACCGGCAACTGCACGCAGCACCAGCGTGACGTCGCCACGGCCGTCAAGAACAGCCGTGAGATGGCGCTGCTGCCCTACACGTCCACCGCGCGATAAGGGAAGGGTGACCGAAAAATGAAGATCATCCTCACCCACGAGGTCTCTGGCCTCGGTGCCGCTGGCGACGTCGTGGACGTCAAGGACGGCTACGCTCGCAACTACCTGGTCCCGCGTGGTTTCGCGATCCGCTGGACCAAGGGCGGCGAGAAGGACGTCGAGCAGATCCGTCGTGCTCGCAAGATCCACGAGATCGCCACCATCGAGCAGGCCAACGAGATCAAGGCCCGCCTCGAGGGCGTGAAGGTGCGTCTGGCCGTTCGCTCCGGCGACGCCGGCCGTCTCTTCGGCTCTGTCACCCAGGCCGACGTCGCTGCGGCGATCAAGGCTGCCGGTGGCCCGGACGTGGACAAGCGTCGCGTCGAGCTCGGCTCGCCGATCAAGACCCTGGGCGCGCACCAGGTGTCCGTGCGTCTGCACGCCGAGGTTGCCGCGAAGGTTGGCGTCGAGGTCGTCGCCGCCTAAGCGCAGCGCTCAGCAGAGCATAAGAAGGGCCGCACCCTCCGGGGTGCGGCCCTTCGCCATGTGCGGCGCGTGTGATGTTTCACGTGAAACGCCGCGCTTCGGGTGCCGTGTTTCACGTGAAACAGCGGTCCTCCAACCGACCCTCAACCGTTCCTCAACCCGTCCACGGGGGGGCCTCGACGCTCCCCGAGCGGTCCTCAGCGCGTCGCGCCTGTCACCAGCCAGCGTCCCGAGCGGGCACGGGCCCACAGCGTCAGCATCCGGACGGTCATCATCAGGGTCATCGCCCACCACAGTGTCGTGAGCCCGCCGCCGAGTACCGGGACCAGGAGCGCCACCGGAGCGAAGCAGACGAGGGTCAGCAGCATCGCCCGGGCCAGATAGGGGCCGTCGCCCGCACCCATCAGCACGCCGTCGAGGACGAAGACAACGCCGGAGATCGGCTGGGAGACGGCGACCACGAGGAGAGCGGGCAGCAGGGTGTCCTGAACCGTGTGGTCGCCGGTGAAGAGCGGGATGAACAGCGGCCGGGCGACGGCCACCAGCAGGCCGAGCGCCACTCCGGCGGTGATGCCCCACTCCACCATGCGCCGGCACGCCTGGCGGGCGCCCTCGGTGTCCCCGGACCCCAGATAGCGCCCGATGATGGCCTGCCCGGCGATGGCGATCGCGTCGAGGGCGAATGCCAGCAGGCTCCACAGGGACAGGATGATCTGGTGGGCGGCGATGTCGGCGTCGCCGAGGCGGGCGGCCACGGCGGTGGCGATCATCAGTACGGCGCGCAGTGAGAGCGTACGAACCAGCAGCGGGACCCCCGCCTGGGCGCTGGCGCGGATGCCCGCCGCGTCGGGGCGCAGCGAGGCGCCGTGCCGCCGGGCCCCCCGTACGACGACCGAGAGGTAGACGGCCGCCATCGCGAACTGGGCGATCACGGTGCCCCAGGCGGAACCCGCGATGCCGAGGCCCGCCCCGTAGACGAGCCCGACGTTCAGCGCCGCGTTCAGCGTGAAGCCGCCGATGGCGACATAGAGCGGCGTCCTGGTGTCCTGGAGGCCGCGCAGGATGCCGGTGGCCGCGAGCACCATGAGCATGGCGGGGATGCCGAGCGCGGAGATGCGCAGATAGGTGACGGCGTAGGGGGCGGCGGTGTCCGAGGCGCCGAAGAGATCGATGAACCAGGGGGCCGCGGGCAGGACGACGGCTATGACGGCCGCGCCGAGCAGCAGGGCGAGCCAGACGCCGTCCATGCCCTGGCGGATGGCGGCCTGCAGGTCTCCGGCGCCGACGCGGCGTGCGACGGCGGCCGTGGTCGCGTAGGCGAGGAAGACGAAGACACTCACGGCGGTGGTGAGGAGTGCCGCGGCGATGCCCAGACCGGCCAGTTGCGGGGTGCCGAGGTGGCCGACGATCGCGCTGTCGGCCATCACGAAGAGCGGCTCGGCGACGAGTGCGCCGAAGGCGGGCACGGCGAGGGAGACGATCTCGCGGTCGTGTCTGCGCCGGATGCTCTTCGGTGCCACTGGGGCCTGTGTCATGAACTCAATCTAATCTTCCACAGGTAAGAGATGCAATGCATCAGTGATCCTTACTTTGGAACCGGAGTGCGGCTCGGCTGTGCGCCGTTTGTCGTGATCTTGGGCCAGCCGGGAAAGTTTTTCTCCCCCACAGCCGGTGGACGGAAAACCAGCAGGTCAAGTGGGTGTTGGCGGGGTGGGTATGACTTTGTCCACAGTGCTGTCCCCCGGTCCGTGCACAGGTTCTGCGGGGTTCTCCACAGCATCTGGTCCCTCGTCCACATGGCCTGTGGATAACCGGATTGGCTGACGGTGCCGACGGGCCTAACGTGGACCGGCGCCCGACGCGCCGGAACCGGAGTCGGGCATCTCGTTTTGTCAGTGCCGTGCCGTAGAAAGAGTGGCACGGCTAGGTCCGCGGAGCGGACGGGAGGAGGTGGCCCGGTGAGCATTCCCGAGCCCTTGGACGACCCCTGGGCCGACAGCGGTCCGGGTGACCGTCTGCCCGTCTCCCGCCCCCGCCGCGCCGAGGGACGGGGCCGCGGCCGCGACGACCAGCACGACCGGGGCAGCGAGAGCGAATCCTGGGACGGCGGCGGCTCGTCCGGCTTCGAGCGGGTCCCCCCGCAGGACATCGACGCCGAGCAGTCCGTTCTGGGCGGCATGCTGCTCTCCAAGGACGCCATCGCGGACGTCGTGGAGATCATCAAGGGCCATGACTTCTACCGGCCGGCGCACGAGACCGTCTACACGGCGATCCTCGACCTGTACGCGAAGGGCGAGCCGGCCGACCCGATCACCGTCGCGGCCGAGCTGGTCAAGCGGGGCGAGATCACCCGCGTCGGCGGCGCCTCGTATCTGCACACCCTGGTCCAGTCGGTGCCGACCGCGGCCAACGCCTCGTACTACGCGGAGATCGTCCACGAGCGGGCGGTGCTCCGCCGTCTCGTCGAGGCGGGCACCAAGATCACGCAGATGGGATACGCGGCGGACGGCGACGTCGACGAGATCGTCAACTCCGCCCAGGCCGAGATCTACGCGGTCACCGAGCAGCGCACCAGCGAGGACTATCTGCCGCTCGGCGACATCATGGAGGGCGCGCTCGACGAGATCGAGGCGATCGGCTCCCGCAGCGGCGAGATGACCGGTGTGCCGACCGGCTTCACCGACTTCGACTCGCTCACCAACGGTCTCCACCCGGGCCAGATGATCGTCATCGCGGCCCGTCCCGCCATGGGTAAGTCCACGCTGGCGCTGGACTTCGCCCGGGCCTGCTCGATCAAGCACAACCTGCCCAGCGTGATCTTCTCCCTCGAAATGGGCCGCAACGAGATCGCGATGCGTCTCCTGTCGGCCGAGGCCCGGGTCGCGCTGCACCACATGCGCTCCGGCACCATGACCGACGAGGACTGGACCCGGCTCGCCCGCCGGATGCCGGACGTCTCCCAGGCCCCGCTGTACATCGACGACTCCCCGAACCTGTCGATGATGGAGATCCGCGCCAAGTGCCGTCGGCTCAAGCAGCGCAACGACCTCAAGCTCGTCGTCATCGACTATCTGCAGCTGATGCAGTCCGGTGGGTCCAAGCGCGCCGAGAGCCGCCAGCAGGAGGTCTCGGACATGTCCCGAAACCTCAAGCTTCTCGCCAAGGAGCTGGAGCTCCCGGTCATCGCGCTGTCGCAGCTGAACCGTGGCCCCGAGCAGCGTACGGACAAGAAGCCCATGGTCTCCGACCTGCGTGAGTCCGGCTCCATCGAGCAGGACGCGGACATGGTCATCCTGCTGCACCGCGAGGACGCGTACGAGAAGGAGTCCCCGCGCGCCGGCGAGGCGGACCTGATCGTGGCCAAGCACCGTAACGGTCCGACGGCCACGATCACGGTGGCCTTCCAGGGCCACTACTCGCGCTTCGTGGACATGGCGCAGACCTGACCGGGCCCTGACATACGCGAACCGATACGCACGGGCCGATGCACACGGGCCTGAACCGTAGGGCCGGTGCCCACTCGTGCGTGTCGGACGAAAAACCGGTCGACGGCCGCATGACCTGGGGATAGACCTGGGCCCATGACCTCATCCCCGCATGCGCCGATCACTCCGCCGACGACCACGGCCCCCCTCGGCCTTCTGCCCAGTACAGAGCGCGCTCTGATTCACCGCCTCGCCGTCGCCCAGTCCGAGGGGCGGCTCCCTTCGCTGGTCGCCGCGGTGGTGCGCGAGGGCCGGATCGTCTGGACGGGCTCGCGCACCTCGGTCGACGGCCACGCTCCGGACGCCGACGTCCAGTACCGCATCGGCTCGATCACCAAGACCTTCACCGCCGTCCTGGTCATGCGGCTGAGGGACGAGGGGCTGCTGGACCTCGAAGACCCGCTGGAGAAGCACCTGCCCGGCACCGGGGTCGGTGAGGTGACCATCGCCCAACTCCTCGGCCACAGCGCCGGGTTGGCGGCCGAGACGCCCGCGCCGTGGTGGGAGCGGAGCTCGGCGGCGCTGCGCCCGGAGCTCGCGGACGTGCTGGGCGAGAACCCGTTTCTGCACCCGGTCGGCAGGCTGCACCACTACTCGAACCCGGGCTACACGCTGCTCGGTTCGCTGGTCGAGGCGGTACGCGGAGTGTCCTGGGAGGAGGCGTTGCAGAGCGAGATCCTCGATCCGCTGGGGCTGAACAGGACGAGCACGCAGCCGGTGGCCCCGCATGCGGGCGGCTGGGCCGTGCACCCCTGGGCCGACGCCCTGCTGCCCGAACCGTCCGAGGACCTGGGGATCATGGCCCCCGCGGGCCAGCTGTGGTCGACGGCCGCGGACCTCTGCCGCTTCGCCGCCTTCCTTGCCGGGGGAGACGACCGTGTGCTGAGCGCCGCGACCGTACGGGAGATGCGGAGGCCGTCCGCTCCGCCCGAGGCGGGGGACTGGCAGGGCGGTTACGGACTGGGCGTTCAGCTGAACCGCCAGGACGACCACCGCACCCTCGCCGGGCACACCGGCTCGCTGCCCGGGTTCGTCGCAGGGCTGTGGATCAGCGTGGAGGACGGCATCGGGGCGGTCGCGCTCGCCAATGCCACCTCGGGGACGGCCCCGGCGGTCGCCGCCGATCTCGTCCGGATCGTCGTCGAGGCCGAACCGAAGCTCCCTGAGCCGTGGCGGCCCCTGTCAGAGGTCGATCCGGACCTGCTGGAGCTCACCGGCCCCTGGTACTGGGGGACTTATGCCTATGGTCTGCGGCTGAACGCCGATGGCATGGTGGCGCTGGAGCCGCTGCGCGGAACCGGCCGCGCGGCGAGGTTCGAAGCTCGGGCCGATGGCACCTGGATCGGTCTCAACGGCTACTACAAGGGCGAAATCCTGCGGGCGGTGCGCCGCCCGGACGGTTCGGTGAGCCATCTCGACCTGGGGTCGTTCGCCTTCACCCGGGAGCCGTACGGGCCGGGCGAGGTGGTCCCGGGGGGTGTCGACCCCGAGGGCTGGCGCGGGGTCTGATGTTTCACGTGAAACGTGGCCCACGTGCCCCCGGGGCGCTCAGCGAGTTCCGGTTCCGGAGGCTCAGAGGGCTTTCTTGAAGCCCAGATGGGACGCCTCGAAGCCCAGTCGCTCATAGAAGCGGTGGGCTTCGATCCGGGTGGCGTCCGACGTCAGCTGGACCAACTGGCAGCCCAGGCGCCGGGATTCCTCGACGGCCCACTCGATGAGCCGGGTGCCGAGGCCGCTGCCGCGCTCATCGGCGTGGATGCGTACGCCTTCGATGATCGAGCGGGTGGCGCCGCGCCGGGACAGCCCCGGGACGACGGTCAGCTGGAGTGTGCCGACGACCTGGTTGTCGCGGACGGCGACGACCAGGTGCTGGTTGGGGTCTTCGGCCAGTCGCTCGAAGGCGGCGAGGTAGGGGGCGAGGTCGTCCGGCGACTCCCGCTGGGCGCCCAGCGGGTCATCGGCGAGCATCGCCACGATCGCCGGGATGTCCTGGGGCGCCGCCGGCCTTATCTCAAGATCGCTCATGGACCGGAGACTACGCGGGGACGCGGAGTTCCTCGACGGCCCTGACCAGCGGGGCGAGCTCCGGGTTCCGCGCGGCCTCGTCGAGCGCCTCGCGCAGTGCGCGGTCATTGGTGGGCCGGGCCTCGGAGAGCAGCTCCTGGCCGGACTCCGTGACGTCCGTGTAGATCCCGCGCCGGTCGGTGTCGCAGAGGTACCGGGTCAGCAGGCCGCGGTCCTCCAGGCGGGTGACCAGCCGGGTGGTGGCGGACTGGCTGAGGACGACCGCGTCCGCGACCTGCTTCATCTGCAGATGGCCGCCCGGGCCGCTGTGCTGGCGGCTGAGGACGTCAAGGAGCGAGTACTCGCGCACGCTCAGCTCGTGTCCCGACTGCAGGGCCCGCTCGATATGGGCCTCGATCCTTCCGTGCAGCAGGGAGAGGGCGCACCAGCCCTGGGAGAGGGCGGTGAGTGCGGGGTCCGTCGCGGTCATGCGTCTTTCCTCCGTCCGGAGCGGCTTGAGACCAGGATAGGTCACGAGCGCAATAGCCCGCGTTTGCAATTAACCCGCGTCTGCAATTATTGTGGACGCTTGTAAGGCGCTCATGCAATCTCCTGGAAGGGTGAACATCCCATGCCACTCGCGCTCCTAGCCCTGGCCATCGGGGCGTTCGGTATCGGCACCACCGAATTCGTGATCATGGGCCTGCTGCCGGAGGTGGCCGACACCTTCGACGTGACCATCCCCATGGCCGGCTACCTGGTGACCGGATACGCGCTCGGCGTGGTGCTCGGCGCCCCGCTGATGACCGTCCTGGGCACCAGGATCTCCCGCAAGCGCATGCTGATGCTGCTGATGGGTTTCTTCATCGTCGGCAACGTGCTCTCCGCCGTCGCCCCCGTCTTCGGACTGATGCTGGCCGGGCGGATCGTCGCCTCCCTGGCGCACGGCGCGTTCTTCGGCATCGGTTCGGTCGTCGCGGCCGATCTGGTCGCCCCGGAGAAGAAGGCCGGCGCCATCGCGATGATGTTCACCGGCCTGACCGTCGCCAATGTCATCGGCGTCCCGCTGGGCACGCTGGTCGGCCAGCAGATCGGCTGGCGTACGACGTTCTTCATCGTGGCCGCACTCGGTGTGGTCGGGCTGCTTGGCGTCGCCAAGCTCGTCCCCGACATGCCCAAGGCCGAGGGCGTCCGCCTGCGCCACGAGATCGCCGCGTTCCGCAACGTCCAGGTGCTGCTTGCCATGGCGATGACCGTGCTGGGCTTCGGCGGCGTCTTCGCCGCGATCACCTACATCACGCCGATGATGACCCATGTCACCGGCTATGCGGACGGCTCCGTCACCTGGCTGCTGGTCCTCTTCGGCCTCGGCATGGTCGCCGGGAACCTGATCGGCGGCCGGTTCGCCGACCGGGCTCTGATGCCGATGCTCTACGTGTCGCTGAGCGGCCTCGCCGTCGTGCTGGCCCTGTTCACCCTCACCGCCCACGACAAGACCGCCTCGGCCGTCACCGTCTTCCTGATCGGCGCGCTCGGCTTCGCGACCGTACCGCCGCTGCAGAAGCGGGTCCTGGACCAGGCCGCGGGCGCCCCCACCCTCGCCTCCGCCGTGAACATCGGCGCCTTCAACCTCGGCAACGCGCTTTCCGCCTGGCTCGGCGGGCTCGTGATCGCCGCCGGACTCGGCTACACCGCCCCGAACTGGGTCGGTGCCACGCTCGCCGCCTCGGCGGTCGTCCTCGCCGTCGTCTCCAGCGCGCTGGAACGCCGTACGCGGACGGACAGCCGGATCCTCACGGGCACCGCGCCCGAGCCGGTCCGCGCCACTGCGGCTCACCACTGACCGGTCCCGGAAGCACCCCGGTCGCCCCTGACCAACCGCTCTACCGCATCAAGGAGGCACCCCTCATGACCGCCGCCACCGCAGTCGCCCCGCTCACCATCCAGGACGCCGAAGCCCTGGTGGAGGCGGCCCGCGCCGCCGCTGAGGATGCCGGGGCCACGGTCGCCGTCACCGTGCTCGACGCGGGTGGCCATCTGCTGGCCTTCCGCCGCGACGACCGCGCCGTACTGATCGCGGGCGAGACCAGCACCCGCAAGGCGTACACCGCGCTCCAGCTCGGCACCGCGACCGCCGACCTCGTCGACGCGGTCCAGCCCGGTGGGCTCTTCCACACCCTGCCGACTGCGCTCGACCGGCCGCTGCTCTTCATCGCGGGCGGCATACCCGTCCACCGCGACGGCAGGCTGATCGGGGCGATCGGTGTGGGCGGCGGATCCCCCGAGCAGGACCACGGCTTCGCCACGGAGGCCGTCCAGCGGCTCGTCTGAGCCCCTGGCGAGTCCGCCGCAGGGCCACCGCCGACGCAGGCCGGCGTTCAGCCCGCGGCG
Source organism: Streptomyces sp. NPDC031265 (assembly GCF_055570295.1). NCBI lineage: Bacteria > Bacillati > Actinomycetota > Actinomycetes > Kitasatosporales > Streptomycetaceae > Streptomyces > Streptomyces sp. NPDC031265. The sequence goes on along the minus strand of NZ_JBVIHM010000001.1, from coordinate 202,990 downwards.
ACCGTCAGCGGTGCGAAGCGACGGGTCCAGTCGCCGGGCAGGCCGGGGATGTTGCGGGTCATCACCGCGTTGAAGGCGATCGGTTCCAGACCGTTCGCCTTCAGCCAGTCGAGCAACTCCTCGTGGCGTACGTCGACATCGGTGCGCAGCGGGCGGTCCGTGCCCGCGGCGAGCGAGGCGACCAGGGCCTTCGCTGTCTCGGTGTCACGCGCCACCAGCGGACCCACGACATGGGTCTCCATGTTCGGCCAGGCCGCCGCATAGCCGATGATGCCCCCGGAGTCCTCGGCGACCCGCAGCTGGTCGGCGAAGGCGGGCAGCCGGGTGATCACATGAGTGCGGTCGCGGCCGAAGACATCGGCGTCCAGCCGCAGGATGGCGGGCAGGTCCTCGGCGGTAGCGGGGCGGGTCGCCACGGTGGGGGCCGGGCCCGAGGGACGGAAGTGGCCACGGATCATCTCGGCGCGGCCGGTGGTCTCGAAGCCCAGCTGTTCGTAGAGCGGCTGCCCGTACGGCGTGGCGTGCAGCGTGACCGGCCGGTCGCCCAGCTCCGCCAGAACGTGCCGCATCAGCCGCCGCCCCACGCCCAGCCGTGCGTGCTTCTCGGCCACCAGGACCATTCCAATGGCGGCGAGATCCGCGTACGAGGTGACCACACAGGCGGTGACCAGCCCTTTGTCGTCCGGGTCGTCGATGCCGTAGCCCCTTCCCGCTGTGAGCAGCAGGCCCCACTTGTGCTCCTCGCGCGGCCAGCCGCGGTCCTCGGAGAGGTCGGCGCAGGAAACGAGGTCGTCAATGGTCAGGCGGCGGATCGGAAGCTCGTCGAGCGGTGAGGGCATGGGGATCAGGCTGTCCGATGAACCCGTACTTCGTCCACCGTTTTGCGCATACAGCACGTTGCTTTTGGCCACGCTCTGTCAGCCTCCACCCGGATGTTTCACGTGAAACGTGGAGCGAAGGCGTTGTTTCACGTGAAACATGGAGGCCCTGGACGACCCGGACTCCGGGCCGGGGTGCCCGATGCACAGGCGTGACCAGGGGTACTAGCCTCTCGACACATGGCGAGACTCCATCTCTTCGACCTCGACGGGACCCTCATCCGGGGATCCGCCGCGCCGGTCGAGATATCCCGGCAGCTCGGGCTGCTGGAGGAGATCGGCGAGCTGGAGAGGGAGTTGTCCGGCGGTCTGATCGGGCCGCCCGACTACGCAATGCGGGTGCACGAGCTCTGGTCGGGGCTGACAGAGGCACATGTGGCGGCGGCTTTCGTCTCGGCGCCCTGGCTCGCCGGGATCCAGGAGGTGTGGCGGGAGATCCGGGAGGGCGGCGACTACTGCGCCGTGATCTCGCTCTCGCCGTCGTTCTTCGTCGAGCGGCTGCTGGAGTGGGGTGCCCATGCCGCGCACGGCTCCGTCTTCCCCGAGGTGCCCTTCACCCGGCCCGTCGACCCGGCCGGGATCCTCAGCGCCGCCGCGAAGGTGACGGTCGCCGAGCGGCTGCGCGCAGAGTTCGGGGTGAGCCGCGCGAACTGTGTCGCGTACGGGGACTCGATGTCGGACATGGAACTCTTCGCCGCGGTGCCCGTCTCCGTCGCCGTGAACGCCGACGGCCATCTCGCCGGAAGGGCGACGCACACCTACACCGGGGGCGACCTCCGTGAGGCCTACGCGCTGGCACAGGTCACACGAGCCTAACGGGAATGTGGGTTCGGGTACCCGGGATTCCTGCTATTTGTCCCCGCGGCCTCACTGAAGCTGACATGCTCCGGTACGGGAGGGACGGGACTCCCGGACGTCGGTAACTGCGGCCAGAGGTTCGAGGCGAGACAAGGGATGAACGCTCCGACCAACACGTCGACCGACGCTGTGCTGATACGCCGCTCGCTCGCGGAGATCGCACCTTTAGCGGACAAGGTCACGTCGTATTTCTACGCACTGCTCTTCATAGGCGATCCGGAGCTGCGCACGCTCTTTCCGGCAGCGATGGACACCCAGCGGGACCGGTTGCTCAAGGCGCTGCTCACGGCCGCCGAGCATCTGGAGAACACCGCCACACTCACTGAATATCTTCGCCAGCTGGGCCGGGGCCACCGTAAGTACGGCACCCGGCCCGAGCATTATCCGGCCGTCGGAGAGGCGCTGATCGGGGCGCTGGTCCGGTACGCCGTGAAGACCTGGGACGAGGCGACCCAGGCCGCCTGGGTCCGGGCCTACACGACGATGTCGCAGATCATGATCGACGCGGCCGACGAGGACGAGCTGAGGCGGCCCGCCTGGTGGTACGCCGAGGTCGTCTCGCACGATCTGAGGACCCCGGACATCGCGGTGGTGACTCTCCGCCCGGACCAGCCGTACCCCTTTCTGGCCGGGCAGTACACGACGCTGGAGACGCCCTGGTGGCCGCGGATCTGGCGGCACTACTCGCTGGCCTCGGCGCCCCGCGCCGACGGGTTGCTGTCGCTGCACGTCAAGGCGGTGCCAGCCGGCTGGGTCTCCGGCGCGCTGGTCCACCGCGCCCGCCCCGGGGACACCCTGCGCCTGGGACCGCCCGCCGGGTCGATGGTGGTCGACCACACCACCGACAACGGCCTGCTCTGTCTGGGCGGCGGCACCGGCATAGCGCCCATCAAGGCGCTGGTCGAGGACGTCGCCCGGTACGGCGAGCGGCGGCCCGTCGAGGTCTTCTACGGCGCCCGCAGCAACCACGACCTCTACGACATCGACACCCTGCTGCGGATGCAGCAGGCCCACTCCTGGCTGTCAGTGCGGCCGGTGATCTCGGGGAGCCCGGGCCGGGGGCTCGGCGGGCGGCTCCCGGAGGCGGTGCGCGAGTACGGGCCGTGGAACTCGTACGACGCCTATGTGTCCGGGCCACCGGGGATGATCCGCAGCGGCGTGACCACCCTGCGGGACATCGGGATCCCCTCCGACCGTATCCGGCACGACTCCGTCGAGGAGCTCGTCGCGGCGAACGACTGAGGCGCGGCGCACGGCCGAGGGCCGCGCACCCGGTAGGGGATCAGCCCAGGTCCGGCGCGTGCATCGCGCGGACGCCCTCGATGTTGCCGTCGAGGTAGTGCCGCAGCGACAGCGGTACGAGGTGGACGGAGGCGATGCCGACGCGGGTGAACGGGATCCGTACGATCTCGTACTCGCCGCACGGCTCGTCCACTTCGGGGCCGTGCCGCAGGGATTCGTCCATGGAGTCGAGCCGGCAGACGAAGAAGTGCTGCACCTTCACGCCGGTCGCCCCGCCGTCGGCGCCGATGTGCTCGACGGTGTCGACGAAACAGGGCACCACATCGGTGATCTTCGCGCCGAGTTCCTCGTGCACCTCGCGGTGCAGGGCCTCGACGACGGTGGAGTCCTCCGGCTCGACGCCGCCGCCGGGGGTGAGCCAGTAGGGATCCATGCCGGGCTTGGTGCGCTTGATCAGGATCAGGTCGTCGCCGTCCAGCAGGACGGCTCGTGCGGTGCGCTTGACCACGGGTCGGACGGTCATGGGAGAAATGTGGCCCGTGGCGGCGCCCGCGAAACTCTCTCAGCTCCAGTCGACCGCGGCGCGCAGCAGCCACTCCTGCGCCCGCGCGATGTGCGGCAGGGCGAGCGTGCCGGTGCGCACCGCCAGGAAGTAGGTCCGCAGCGGGGGCACCGGCGGGTCGAGCAGGGCCACCAGTTCGCCGCGCTCCAGCGCCCCCTCGCAGAGATATCGCGGCAGTACAGCCAGGCCGGCCCCGGCCGTCACCGTCTCCAGGACCGCCCGCAGGTCGGGCGCGATCACCGTGCCCGCGGCGGCCGGCTTGGTGTCGAAGACCGCGGCCCAGTAGCGCGAGACGAGCGGGAGCGACTCGTGCACCTCCACCACCGGCATGTGCTCCAGTACGCCGGGGCCTCCGCGCCGCAGCGCCCCCGGCGCGACCCGCGAGGCCCAGCGCACTCCGGCGACCAGCACGTGCTCCTCGTCGCAGAGCGGGGTAGCGCTGAGCAGCCGGCCACGGGGGCGGGCGGTGGCGATTGCCAGGTCGTGGTGGCCTGCGGCCACGCCCTCCAGGGTCTCCTCCGCGTTGCCGAAGGAGGCCCGCAGCGCGAGCCCCTGCGGGACGAGGGAGGTCAGTGCGGGCAGGGCACGCAGCGAGGTGAACTCCGGCGGTCCTGCGAGATGGAGGGTGCGTACACCCGACTCCTCGTACGAGCCGGACTCCGCGATCTCGACCAGCGCGTCCAGGTGCGGAGCGGCGCGCTGAGCCAGTTCGTCGCCGACGGTCGTCGGTGTCACCCCGCGCGCCTGGCGCAGGAACAGCGGGCGCCCCAACTGCCGCTCCAGAGTGCGGATCTGGCTGGTGACGGCTGGCTGCGAGAGGCCGAGCAGGGCGGCGGCCCGGGTGAAGGAGCCCGCGCGATGGACCGTGACGAACGTGCGCAGCAGGGCGAGGTCCATGGGTGCCCTCCCGTCCCGAACTGCCTCACAACGTCCCCGGCCGGACACAACTATAAATATGTCGATAGGCCTCTGTCGCTACCGTGATTGGACACTGACACAGAGTCAACTAGCCTTGGTGGCACGGTTCTTCGCGCGCGGAACCGGGGCGGTCCGAGCCATGAGGGGGGAGGCTCGGACCGCCTGTCTCATGCCCCGGCGGCCGAGGCCTCGTCCAGCGCCCGCCGTACGTCGGCGACGAGGTCCGCAGTGTCCTCGGCCCCGGCGGAGAAGCGGATGAAGCCCTCCGCGACCTTGTCACCGCCCCAGCGGCCGCGCCGCTCGGCCGTGGAGCGCACCCCGCCGAAGCTCGTGGCGTCGTCCACCAGCCGCAGCGCCGCCAGAAACCGCTCCGCGTACGCGCGGTCGGGCAGGTCGAAGGAGACGACACAGCCGAAGCGGCGCATCTGCGCGGCCGCCTGCCGGTGCGCGGGGTCGGACGGCAGCCCGGGATGGCGCACCCCGCTCACCTCGGGGCGCTCCGCCAGCGCCTCGGCCACGGCCAGCGCGTTCGCCGACTGCCGGTCCGCGCGCAGCTGGAGCGTGGCCAGCGAGCGGTGCGCCAGCCAGGCCTCCATCGGCCCGGGAATCGCGCCGACGACCTTGCGCCATTTACGTACGCGCGCGGCGAGCTCGGCGTCCCGGCAGACCACATAGCCGAGCAGCAGATCGCCGTGGCCGGTGAGGCCCTTGGTGCCGCTGGCCACCGCGAAGTCCGCGCCGAGCTCCAGCGGGCGCTGGCCGAGCGGGGTCGCCAGCGTGTTGTCGACCGCGACCAGCGCGCCCGTGTCGTGGGCGGCCCGCGCCAGCCGCCGGATGTCGCAGACGTCCAGGCCCGGGTTGGAGGGCGTCTCGATCCACAGGAGGGCCGCGCCGTCCAGAACGTCCAGCTGGGCGTCGCCCGCGGTCGGCGCGGTGCGCACCTCGACTCCGTACGCGGCGAGCTGCTCGCGCACCAGGGGCAGCGCCTGGTAGCCGTCGTCCGGCAGGACCACGACGTCGCCCACGCGCGCGTGGGAGAGCAGGACCGCCGAGACCGCGGCCATGCCGGAGGCGAACACGACCGTTTCGGCGGGCGCGTCCGGGGACTCCAGCTCGGCGAGGGCGCGCTCCAGATGGGTCCAGGTCGGATTGGTGTCCCGGCCGTAGGTGTAGGGGCCCACGGCCTCGCCCGGGAGGTGGAAGTGCGCGGCGAACACCGGCCCCGGCAGCGGGGGTTCGTACGCCACCGGGTCCGGGAGCCCGGCCCGCACCGCTCTGGTGCCGTCACCCGGCGCCCGGGGAGGGTTCACACCGGAGGTCATCCGCGCTCCCCTCAGTCCCTGTCGTCGGGCAGGACGACGTTCAGCGCCCAGGACACGATCGAGATGATCAGGCCGCCGAGCAGCGCGGTCCAGAAGCCCTCGACATGGAAGTTGAGGTCGAGCTTCCCGGCCAGCCACGAGGTGAGCAGCAGCATCAGGGCATTGATCACAAAGGTGATCAGGCCGAGCGTGAGGATGAACAGCGGGAGCGAGAGGAGCTTCACGACCGGCTTGACGATGAAGTTCACCACGCCGAAGAGCAGCGCGACCAGAACCAGCGTCAGGGCCTTCCTGCCGGTGCTGTCACCGGTGAGCGTGATGTCCTGAACCAGCCAGATGGCCACGGCCAGAGCCGCCGCGTTGGCGAGCGTCTTGACTACGAAATTCTTCATGTGTCTGATCGTGGCAGACGTGATCGGTACCAGTGCAGGGGCGGACGGCGATGAAGCAATTCCGGCTTGACGAACTTGAGGCGGAGCGCGCCGCAAACGACGGCGCGTACCTGCAGTTTCTGCGTGAAAGGAACATGTCGGCCGGGCTCTACGCACTGGACGCGGGCGACCACGATCCGCAGAAGCCGCACGCCCAGGACGAGATCTACTTCGTGGTGAGCGGCCGGGCGTCCATCACGGTCGGCCTGGAGACCACCGAGGTGGCGCGGGGCAGCGTCGTCCATGTGCCGGCCGGGGTCGCCCACCGGTTCCACCACATCGTCGAGGACCTGCGGGTTCTGGTCGTCTTCTCTCCCCCTGAGAGCTGAGGGCGCCCCCGGGGATTCCCTAGGGGGCCGGTCAGGGGAGACCAAGGGCTGCGAGGCCCCCGTTCGGTACCCCCGCGCCCCTAGCATCGAGGGTGTCGAAGGCAGCAGCCCGAGACTTGAGGAGAATCACGAGTACGAAAGAGGTAAGGACGATGGCCGCACGGGAGATATTCACGGGGATGCCCTGGTGGGTGAAGTGGGTCGCCGTGCCCGTCATCGCGCTGGTCGTATTCGGCGGTCTCATCGCCAGTGTGGTCGGCTTCCTGTTCGGACTGCTCTTCAAGGCGCTGATCTTCGTGGCCCTGGTCGGCGGTCTCATCTACGTCGTCCGGCGGTTCATGTCCTCGTCGTCCTCGCGCGGCGACTGGTAGACGCCAGCGCGCATTTCGTACGGGTGCGGTCCCGTACAGGCACAGCGCTCGTACAGGACGACCAGGATTAGCCCGGCTGAGGGACGGAGAGGCCAAACCCCTCATGGCGCCGGAGGCGGCCGTTATGGTGAAAACCTCTGCTGCCTCGGGCGGGCCCCCTTGCCCGTCAGCACGCCTGGGGGTGACCTGTGGCCACGGCTGCGAACGCCGGTATCCCTACCCTGATCGGTTCGGTCCAGCGGGCGTTGCGCCTGCTGGAGGCCGTGGGTGCCCATGTGGACGGCGCTCCTGCCAAACAGCTGGCGCGGGAGGCCGGGCTGCCGCTTCCCACCGCGTACCACCTGCTGCGCACCCTCACACACGAGGGCTATCTGCGCAGGGAGAACGGGGTGTTCGTCTTCGGCGAGGCGGCCGAGAGGCTGGCGGACGGCGGCGCGATGCAGAATCGTCGCACCAAGATCAGCCGCTCTCTCGCGGAGTGGCGCGACGCCATTGGGGTCCCCGTCTACTTCGCGGTCTACCGCGAGGGTGAGATCGAGATCGCCGGAGTGGCCGACACGCCGTCGGCCCCGGCCGTCGAGGAGTGGGCCGACTTCCGGGAGACCGGGCACGCGCACGCCATCGGCCAGTGCCTGTTGAGCCAACTCGACGAGAAGGCCCGCGAGGACCATCTGAAACGGCACCCTGTCCGCGCGGTCACCCCCTATTCCGTACGCGACCGCCGGGCCCTCCTGGACCGCCTCGCGGCTACGGAGCGTATGCAGCCGTTCGTCGAACGACAGGAGTACGCCCTGGGTACGGTCTGCGCGGCCATCCCGATCACGGCGGGTTCCGGAGCCGCGACCATGGCCATCTCCCTCCCCCTCCACCAGCAAGAACGCCTGATTCCGGCGATCGAGCAGCTCCGCGGCGAAGTCGGCCGTCTCCTCAGCTCCCTCGCGTTCTCTATCAGTATCTGAAAAATCACTCCTTGTGATCTTTTAGTGCTTCCAGCACGATTGCGTCAAGAGGGCCAGGGGGATCATTCCTGGCCATTTCAGCTACAGCGGGGTACATGATGCGTGAGGTCCTGGCAGAGGTCATGATGAGCTTCCTCGTCTCCGAGGAGCTCTCCTTCAGGATCCCGGTGGAGCTCACGTACCGCGGCGACGATCCGTACGCCGTCCGCATGACCTTCCACCTTCCCGGCGACGAACCCGTGACCTGGACATTCGGGCGGGAACTACTGCTCGACGGCATCAACACCCCCACCGGCGAAGGGGACGTGCACATTGCGCCCTCCTGCCCCGAGGAGCTCTGCGACGTCCACATCCGCCTCCAGGTGGGCGGCGAACGGGCGCTCTTCCGGGCCGGGGCCGGCCCGCTGGTGGCCTTCCTCGACCGCACCGACAAGCTCGTACCGCTGGGACAGGAGCGCGCGCTCGGCGACTTCGACGGACATCTGGACGAGGCGCTGGGACGGATCCTGGCCGAGGAGCAGAACGCGGGCTGAGCGCCGCCTACTTCTTGCGGCGCCGGCCCCGCCCGCCCCGCACCGGCCCGCGGGCCGCGACGGCCGGGCGGTCGGCCGAGACCACCAGCGCCGCGAGTGCGGTGGTCAACGGGACCGAGGCCACCAGGCCGATCGATCCCACCAGCGTCCGGACGATCTCCGCGGCGACCAGCTCGCTGTTGGCCACCGTCCCCACGCTGCTCTGCGCGATGGAGAACAGCAGCAACAGCGGCAGCGCCGCGCCCGCGTATGCCAGGACCAGGGTGTTGACCACCGACGCGATGTGGTCGCGGCCGATCCGGATGCCCGCCCGGTACAGCCCGCGCGGGCCCATCGTCGGATTGGCCTCGTGGAGCTCCCAGACCGCCGACGTCTGGGTGACCGTCACATCGTCGAGCACCCCGAGCGATCCGATGATCACGCCGGCCAGCAGCAGACCGGACATGTCGATGTTCGGGTACAGCGCGTGGATCAGGCCGGTGTTGTCGTCGGTGTTGCCGGTCAACGAGGCCCAGCCGATGAAGAGCGACCCGAGCAGCCCGATCAGGACGAGCGAGACCAGCGTGCCGAGCACGGCGACCGAGGTGCGCGCCGACAGGCCGTGGCACATGTACAGCGCGATCAGCATGATCGCGCTCGAACCCACCACCGCGACCAGCAGCGGATTGGAGCCCTGGAGGATCGCCGGGAGGATGAACAGGGTCAGCACGGCGAACGAGACGACCAGCGCGACGAGCGCCATCACCCCGCGCAGCCGGCCGACGACCACGACCGCGAGCGCGAAGATCCCCGCGAGCAGCGCCATCGGGAGCCGCCGGTTCACATCGGTCACCGAATACTGCAGGTCGTGCGGGGCGTCGGGGGCGTACGCGACGATCACGCCCTGCCCCTTGTGCAGTTGGCGCGGGGCGTCCGGCTGGACGATCTCGGTGAAGGTGCGGCCCTTCTCCTTGCCGCTGGTGACCTCGACGGTCGCCTTGGCGCACAGGCCCCGCTGGGAGCGCCCGGCCTGTTGGCCCTCGGCGGTTGAGGTGTCGCCGTTCGACGGCGTCTGACCGGCGTTGACCGACTTGCAGTCGACCTTCTGGAGGGCGAGGACCTTCGCCTGCTGGGTCTGGCGGTCGAAGCCGACTCCGGTGCGCTGGTGGGACGGGGATCCCCCGGGCCACAGTACGGCCAGGCCGACGAGCACCGCGACCGAGAACGGGATCAGCACGGCGGCGATCACCTTGCGGAGGTGCTTCGAGACGGGCGCCGCAGGACCGTGACTGTGCGTGTGCCCAGGGGGCTGGCCGTGCGGGTGTCCGTGGGCGTCCTCGGGGGGCTGCTCTGCTGATGTCACCGCCCGATCATCGCAAGACGGCGGGGCCCCTCTGTTCAGCGCGCTGGCGATGACGCTAGCGTGGTGACACCTTTGCACACGCGGGAGCTCGGAGCACCGGGCTGAGAGGGCGCTGAAAGCCGTACGAACCGTACGGAAGCGGCTGCGCCGACCGCCGAACCTGTTACCGGGTAATGCCGGCGTAGGGAGTAGGTCTCATGACCGTTCAGGACGCACGCACGCCTGCCTCGAATCAGAGCGAGGCCGGGAAGTCCATCGGCTGGCACAAGGGATACGTCGAGGGCTCGCGCCCCGACCTCCGGGTGGCGGTCCGCCAGGTTCACCTCACCAACGGCAAGGACGTCACGCTGTACGACACGTCCGGGCCGTACACCGACCCGAACATCGAGACGGACGTCCGCCGGGGACTCGCCCCGCTCCGGGAGAACTGGATCATCGCGCGCGGCGACACCGAGGAGTATGCGGGCCGCCCCGTGCGCCCCGAGGACGACGGCATCAAGCACACCTCGCCGCGCGGCGGGCTGAAGAACCTCGACGCGGTGTTCCCGGGCCGCCCGCGCCAGCCGCGCCGGGGCCGTGGTGGGCAGGCCGTCACCCAGCTCGCGTACGCCCGCCGGGGCGAGGTCACCCCGGAGATGGAATACGTCGCGATCCGCGAGAACGTCTCTCCCGAGGTCGTGCGCGAGGAGATCGCGGCCGGGCGCGCGGTGCTGCCCGCCAACGTCAACCACCCCGAGATCGAGCCGATGATCATCGGTAAGCGGTTCCTGGTGAAGGTCAACGCCAACATCGGCAACTCCGCCGTCACCTCCTCCATCGAGGAGGAGGTCGACAAGATGACCTGGGCCACCCGTTGGGGCGCCGACACGGTCATGGACCTCTCGACCGGCCGCAACATCCACACCACCCGTGAGTGGGTGCTGCGCAACTCCCCCGTCCCGATCGGCACCGTGCCGCTCTACCAGGCGCTGGAGAAGGTCGACGGCCGCGCCGAGGAGCTGACCTGGGACGTCTACAAGGACACGGTCATCGAGCAGGCCGAGCAGGGCGTCGACTACATGACGGTCCACGCCGGGGTGCTCCTGCGGTACGTGCCGCTCACCGCCCGCCGCAAGACCGGCATCGTCTCGCGCGGCGGCTCGATCATGGCCGCCTGGTGCCTCGCGCACCACAAGGAGTCGTTCCTGTACGAGAACTTCGAGGAGCTCTGCGAGATCCTCGCGGCGTACGACGTGACGTACTCCCTGGGCGACGGTCTGCGCCCGGGCTCCATCGCGGACGCCAACGACGAGGCGCAGTTCGCCGAGCTGCGCACGCTCGGTGAGCTCAACACGATCGCCAAGCGCCACAACGTGCAGACGATGATCGAGGGCCCGGGACACGTCCCGATGCACAAGATCAAGGAGAACATCGACCTCCAGCAGGAGATCTGCGAAGAGGCGCCGTTCTACACGCTCGGCCCGCTGACCACCGACGTCGCCCCGGCGTACGACCACATCACCTCCGGCATCGGTGCTGCGATGATCGCCTGGTGGGGCACCGCGATGCTCTGCTACGTCACGCCCAAGGAGCACCTGGGCCTGCCGAACCGCGACGACGTCAAGACGGGCGTCATCACCTACAAGATCGCGGCGCACGCGGCCGACCTCGCCAAGGGACACCCGGGCGCGCAGGACTGGGACGACGCGCTCTCGGACGCCCGCTTCGAGTTCCGCTGGGAGGACCAGTTCAACCTGGCCCTTGACCCGGACACCGCGCGGGAGTTCCACGATGAGACGCTGCCCGCCGAGCCGGCGAAGACCGCTCACTTCTGCTCGATGTGCGGGCCGAAGTTCTGCTCGATGAAGATCTCGCAGGACATCCGGCGCGAGCACGGCGGGGATCTGGCGGCGGGGGACATCGAGGCCGGAATGGCGGAGAAGTCCAAGGAGTTCGCCGAGGCGGGCAACCGCGTCTATCTGCCGATCGCGGAGTGACGTACGCGTACCGATGTTTCACGTGAAACAGCGCTCGCTGTTTCACGTGAAACATGCGCGGCCGCGGTTTCACGTGAAACGAAGGTGCCGGTGGTTTCCCCGTGGGGTCCCAGCGGTTTCACGTGAAACGGGCGCCCCCAAGCCGGTCACTCCGGCTGGTGTTCGGGGCCCCCGAAGTCGGGACTGGTGAAGTCCGGGCTGGTGAAGCTGGGCCGGGTCCCGGTGGACGAGTCGCCCGGACTGTCGAAGTCGGGCCGGTCGTAGCCGAGGCTCGGTATCCGGCCCGCCGAGCGACGCCTCGGCACGCCCGGACCGGCGCCCGGGTCGGCCAGCGCCTCACGCAGGAACGGGTAGATGCCCCGCTCCACCAGGGCGTGGCGCCATGCGTCACGGGCCCGGGAGACCTCCTGTGTTCTCTCGTCGCCCACCTCGGCCTCCTCCGGCTCGGCGACGACCTGGGTGGCGCCGTTGCGGAGCGCGGTGAGCAGGAGGCTGATCGCGGCGGCGAGTATCGCGGCCGCGGTGAGCGCTCCGAAGAACCATCCGGCGGTCAGTAAAGTGTCGGCGAAGGCGGGCTCGGGGTTGAGCATCTTCAGGATGTAGCCCACCAACAGGAAGATCGCGGCGGCGGTCCCGGAGAGGACGGGCGCCAGCACCGCGACGACCGCGCCGACACCCGCACCCGAGGTGGACTCCGGGCTGTCGACCACCGGAGGAGTCATCACCGAACCGCGTTCCGATGTGAGCGCAGGGGTGGAGGGCGTGCGCAACTCCTCGCGCACCCTGACGTAGTGCTCGTACTCGGCCGCCGCGGCCGCCGAGACGAGGGCACCGGCGTTGAGCACCATGGTGCGCAACTGCTCGGTGTTGAGCCGTACTCCTACGCCGGCCAGTTCGGGCCGGTCGGGCGCGGTGCGCAGTGCGTCGTCGAGGATCCGCTCGAACTCCGGGCGGTCCTCGGTCAGCAGGTGCGGAGCGCTGTTCATGTGCATCCCCCGATGCTCCGTAGGGCCGGAAAGCCCGCCTGACGAACGGGCAATCGGGCGGAAACGGAGGAGAGCCTGCTACGGATAAGCCGATGGTAGAGCGATTACGGCACGGGGTGACAGGGTGTTTCCGAAATCACCTGGCTGCCGCCCGAGCCGGTGCTTTCCCGATTACGCGTCAGTCATGCAGAGGCAACTGCACGACCAGCAGTTTTCCGGCCATGGTCACCCCACCGTCCATGGCGATGGCGAGGCCGTCCGCGTACACGTGCGGGCCCTCCACGACCGGACGGGAGTCTTCCTCACCGTCTTCGGTGCCCACTTCGCCCAGAAGGTAGGGAATCGGGCTGTGTCCGTGGACCACTCGCTGTCCGCCGTACGCCGAGAGCAGCTCGCGCGCGGCCTGGGGGCCGCCCTCGTCGCGGAAGGCGAAGCGCTTGGTGAACTTCCGGAACAGGTCCCAGCATTCGTCGGCGTCGTTGCGGGTGAGCAGCGCGTGCACGGTGTCGTTCACGGCCTCGATGGAGTCGCCGTACTCCAGGTACGCGGTGGTGTCTGAGTGCATCAGCAGATGCCCGTCCTCCTGCTCGATCGCGTCGAGGCGGGACATCCACTGCAGATGGACGTCCTGGAGGCGGTCCATGTCGGCCTTCTGGCCGCCGTTGAGCAGCCAGGCGGCCTGGAAGGTGGCGGTGCCCGCACCGGAGTTGACCGGGGTGTCACCGAAACGCTTGGCGCCGATCAGGAGCAGCTCGTGGTTGCCCATGAGGGCCTTGCAGTAGCCGCCGACGGCCGCGGCCTCGGCCGACAGCCGCATCACCAGGTCGATGACGCCGATGCCGTCGGGACCGCGGTCGGTGAAGTCGCCGAGGAACCAGAGGCGGGCGTTGCCCGCGGCCCAGTTCGCGTCGACGTCGATCAGCCCCTGCTCGCGCAGCGCGGCCAGGAGTTCGTCGAGGTAGCCGTGGACGTCGCCCACGACGTAGAGCGGCCCGAGGCCGTCCGGCAGGGGCGCCGGGGCGGGGTCGGTCTGCACCCGGACCTGCACGGTGTCCCCCCGGTTGATCACCGGGAGGTCGCGTGCCGTCGGGGTGTAGCCCTCGGGCGGCTCGTCGTCCGCGAAGGCGTCCCCCGGGTGGATGTCCGCGGGGTACGCCTCCGCCAGGTGCACTGCCACAGGAGGGTGCGGCTGCGCCGGCGGAGGCATTTCGACGGGTGGGGGCGGCGGAGGGACCTGCGCGGAATGCGCGGGAGCCTGCGCGTACGGAGGCACCCGGAAGTCACGCAACGTCTCCGTCCGCTCGGGTCCCAGACCGGCCCCCTGAGTCATCGACCCCTCCACCACCGTCGCGCCGCCGTACACCGTGGGACCCCCCTGGTCGGGCGGGGATCCGCAGTGTCGTGCGCCCATCATAGGAATGAGGCTCGTGCTGTGTGACGCACCAGGGGTGGTGAATCCGGGCGCGGCCCTGGTTTGCCGGTTGTTATGTCCCCCAATGTGTTGGTCTAGTCCTTGTCTCCATCGCTGTCGGGGCTCCTGTCCGGCACGTTCGGGTCCTGGCCGAGTCCCCTGGGTTCCGCGACGGGGGAGCGCGGGGGACTGACCGTCGTACGCGGCGAACGGCGCTGCGACGACGTGCGGATGATGAGTTCGGTCGGTATCACCTGCTCGATCGGGTGACCGTGGTCGATGCCTTCGATGGCGTCGATGAGCAGTTGGACCACGGCGGTGCCGATGCGCCGGGGCTTGAGCGAGAGGGTGGTGATGGGCGGTTCGGTACTCGCGTACACGGTGGACTCGCTGCAGCAGACGAGCAGCAGGTCCTCGGGCACCCGCAGGCCGTATCTGCGGGCGGCCGCCAGCAGATCGGTGCCGTTGGGGTCGAACAGTCCGTACACGGCGTCGGGCCGGTCCGGGCGAGCGAGCAGCCGGTCGGCCGCGACGGCGCCCGCGCACGGGTCGTGGGCGGGGTAGGACTCGTAGACCGGGTCCTGCCCGACCCGCTCGCACCAGCTCAGATATGCCTCGGTGGAGAGCCGGGTATAGGTGTCGGTGGTGGTGCCGGTGAGAAGGCCGATCCGGCGGGCGCCGGCGGCTGCGAGATGGTCGAGCAGTTCGAGTACGGCGGCCTCGTGGTCGTTGTCGACCCACGCGGTCACCGGCAGCGAACCCGCAGGACGTCCGTCGGAGACCACTGGAAGTCCCTGGCGGACCAGTTCGGTGACGACGGGATCCTGGTCGGAGGGGTCGATCACGACGGTGCCGTCGAGGGCGACGTTCGACCAGACGTCCGCGGGGCTGCGGCGTGAGGTGGCGGGCAGGATGACGAGGGCGTAGCCGCGCGCGAGCGCGGCGGATGTCGCGGCCCTCGCCATCTCGGCGAAATAGGCGAACTCGGTGAAGGTGAAAGGTTCATCCCCGTATGTCGTCACGGTCAGGCCGATCAAGCCCGACTTGCCGGTACGGAGCGTGCGGGCCGCTGCGGATGGGCGATAGCCCAGCCGGTCTGCGACCTCGCGGACGTGGCGACGGGTGGCGTCGGGGAGCCGGCCCTTGCCGTTGAGCGCGTCGGAGACGGTCGTGATGGAGACACCGGCGGCGGCGGCAACGTCCCGAATGCCCGCCCTCCCCAGCCGGCGACCGGTCGACCGGCTCACCTGGTGCTTCCCTGCTGCTGTCATGGCGAGCCGATAGTAGGGCGAGGCGAGACAGTTGCCCCGCGTGCATATGCACGCGTTGACAGGCACGTTTCTGCATGATCATAAGTAGCTAAGCGCCTTGATTTGCATGGGAGTTGGGCGGATTCGCGTTGCGGTGGCGGTTGTCGATCGGTGGGAGGCTGCCGAATGCCCGATGTTTCGAAGAGGACTCAACTCACCTGCACGAGGGATGCGCGCCACGGCGCAAGCCACCGGCGCACGGCTTTGACGGGGTGCGCTCCCCCTCCCCGCGCGCCCGCGTTCCCGGGACGGGCCGGTGGGGGCGGCCGCGCCCGGAGGATGCCTTTTGGCTCTTCGCAGGGGCGCCGAATCCTCATAAGGTGAGCAGTATTCGTACGGACGGAACGGTCGAGGAGGACCTGCGGTGAGCGAGACGAGCCCCAAGCTGCGCGCCGAGCTGGACGGCATCCCCACCTACAAGCCCGGCAAGCCCGCGGCCGCCGGCGGCCCGGTCGCGTACAAGCTGTCCTCCAACGAGAACCCCTACCCGCCGCTGCCGGGGGTGATGGAGGGCGTCGTCGCCGCCGCCGGGAGCTTCAACCGCTACCCGGACATGGCGTGCACCGGTCTGATGAACGAGCTGGCCGACCGCTTCGGCGTGCCGCTCACCCACCTCGCCACCGGTACGGGCTCGGTCGGGGTCGCCCAGCAGCTGCTCCAGGCCACCTCCGGCCCCGGTGACGAGGTCATCTACGCCTGGCGCTCCTTCGAGGCGTACCCGATCATTACCCAGATCAGTGGAGCGACGTCCGTAAGGGTGCCGCTGACCTCGGGCGATGTGCACGACCTGGATGCCATGGCCGAGGCGATCACCGACCGGACCCGGCTGATCTTCGTCTGCAACCCGAACAATCCGACCGGCACCGTGGTCCGCCGGGCGGAGCTGGAACGATTCCTCGACCGGGTGCCGTCGGACGTGCTGGTGGTCCTGGACGAGGCGTACAAGGAGTTCGTCCGCGACGCCGACGTGCCGGACGGGCTGGAGATCTACCGCGACCGCCCGAACGTCGCGGTGCTGCGCACCTTCTCCAAGGCGTACGGGCTCGCCGGACTCCGGATCGGCTTCGCCGTCGCCCACGAGCCGGTGGCGGCGGCGCTGCGCAAGACGGCCGTCCCCTTCGGCGTCAGCCAGCTCGCCCAGGACGCGGCGGTGGCCTCCCTGCGCGCCGAGGACGAACTGCTCGGGCGTGTCGGCTCGTTGGTGGGCGAGCGCGCCCGGGTGTACGAGGGCCTTGTCGGGCAGGGCTGGACCGTGCCCGAGACGCAGGCGAACTTCGTCTGGCTGCGCCTCGGCGAGCGGACGGTCGAGTTCGCGCAGGCCTGTGAGGCGGCGGGCGTGGTGGTCCGGCCGTTCGCGGGCGAGGGCGTGCGGGTCACGATCGGTGAGACCGAGGCCAACGACCTCTTCCTGAAGGTGGCCGAAGGCTTCCGCAAGGCGAACTAGGGCCTTTGGCGCCCCGAGCCCGGTCCGGGACGGCGCGGCCCCAGGGTCTGTCCGGCGGATCCGGTCGGCCCCGGGCCCACCCCCTCGCGCGCGTCCGACTCCAGCGCGGGGGAGGCCGGGGTCTCGATGTAGACCTCCTCGCCCCAGGTGCGGGCGGTGGGGACGATCGGAGTCCCCCGCGAGCAGTGCGCTCGTGGGGGCCCGGGAGCTCACCCCATACGGGCCCCGCCCAGAGGTCCCCCCCCCCGCTTGAAGGTCACGGAAGCGTGTGCGACATAATGCTTGTGAATGTGAACGCGTTCACAAGCGTGTCCCTCTTCATCCCGGAATCAGTGGGATCAGAGGGGCAAACCGCCGCTGTGATCACGGCGATGTAAGGAGATGACGTTGTGAATCTGGCTCTGGCGCCGGAAACACTGGCGCGATGGCAGTTCGGCATCACCACCGTCTACCACTTCCTCTTCGTGCCGCTCACGATCTCGCTCGCCGCGCTCACGGCCGGGCTGCAGACCGCGTGGGTGCGGACTGAGAACCAGAAGTACCTCAAGGCGACGAAGTTCTGGGGCAAGCTCTTCCTGATCAACATCGCGATGGGCGTCGTCACCGGCATCGTCCAGGAGTTCCAGTTCGGCATGAACTGGTCCGACTACTCGCGGTTCGTGGGTGACATCTTCGGGGCCCCGCTCGCCTTCGAGGCGCTCATCGCCTTCTTCTTCGAGTCGACCTTCATCGGCCTGTGGATCTTCGGCTGGGACAAGCTGCCGAAGAAGATCCACCTCGCCTGCATCTGGATGGTCTCGATCGGCACCATCCTCTCCGCGTACTTCATCCTGGCCGCCAACTCCTGGATGCAGCACCCGGTCGGCTACAAGATCAACAAGGCCACCGGGCGCGCGGAGCTCACCGACTTCTGGCACGTGCTGACGCAGGACACCACCCTGGTCGTCGTCTTCCACACGCTCACCGCGGCCTTCCTCACCGGTGGCGCGTTCATGGTCGGCATCTCCGCCATCCATCTGCGCCGCAAGAAGCACATCCCGGTGATGCGCACCTCGCTCCGGCTCGGCCTGGTCACGCTCGTCGTGGGCGGACTGCTCACGGCCGTCAGCGGCGACCAGCTCGGCAAGGTCATGTTCAAGCAGCAGCCCATGAAGATGGCGGCGGCCGAGGCGCTGTGGGACGGCGAGAAGTCGGCGCCCTTCTCGATATTCGCCTACGGAGACGTGGCCAAGGGCCACAACAGCGTCGAGGTCTCGGTCCCGGGTGTGCTCTCCTTCCTCGCCGACAACAACTTCTCCTCGTACGTTCCCGGCATCAACGACGTGAACAAGCAGGAGCAGCAGAAGTACGGGCCCGGCGACTACCGGCCCAACATCCCGGTCACCTTCTGGGGCTTCCGCTGGATGATCGGCTTCGGCATGGCGTCCTTCGCCATCGGAGCCGTCGGCCTCTGGCTCACCCGCAAGAAGTTCCTGCTGGCACCCGGCCTCAGGACCGGTGACGACGAGGTGCCGCACCTGGTCCTCTTCCGGAACAAAGCGCTCGGCACCCGGCTGACCGGCTGGTACTGGTTCATCGCCATCTGGACGCTCGGCTTCCCGCTGATCGCCAACTCCTGGGGCTGGATCTTCACTGAGATGGGCCGGCAGCCCTGGGTCGTCTACGGCGTGCTGCGCACCAAGGACGCGGTCTCCCCCGGTGTCTCGCAGGGCGAGGTCCTCACCTCGATGATCGTCTTCACCCTCCTCTACGCCGTGCTCGCGGTGATCGAGGTGCGGCTGCTCGCGAAGTACGTCAAGGCCGGACCGCCCGAGCTCACCGAGTCCGACCTCAACCCGCCCACCAAGATCGGCGGGGACGACCGCGACCCCGACCGGCCGATGGCCTTCTCGTACTGAGGCTGAGGAGACAGAGGCATGGAACTCCACGACGTCTGGTTCGTACTCATCGCCGTCCTGTGGACCGGCTACTTCTTCCTGGAGGGCTTCGACTTCGGAGTCGGGATCCTCACGAAACTGCTGGCCCGCGACCGTACGGAGAAGCGGGTCCTGATCAACACGATCGGGCCCGTCTGGGACGGCAACGAGGTGTGGCTGCTGACCGCGGGCGGTGCGACCTTCGCCGCCTTCCCTGAGTGGTACGCCACGCTCTTCTCCGGCTTCTATCTGCCGCTGCTGATCATCCTGGTCTGTCTGATCGTGCGCGGTGTGGCCTTCGAGTACCGGGCGAAGCGGCCCGAGGAGAAGTGGCAGCGCAACTGGGAGGAGGCCATCTTCTGGACCTCGCTGATCCCGGCGTTCCTGTGGGGCGTGGCCTTCGGCAACATCGTGCGCGGAGTGAAGATCGACGCGCACAAGGAGTACGTGGGCACCTTCTGGGACCTGTTCAATGCGTACGCCATCCTCGGCGGACTGGTGACGCTGTTCCTGTTCACCTTCCACGGCTCGGTCTTCACCTCCCTGAAGACCGTCGGTGAGATCCGCGAGCGGTCGCGGGCGCTGGCACTGAAGCTGGGCCTGGTCACGGCCGTACTGGCGCTCGTGTTCCTGATCTGGACGCAGGTCTCGCGCGGTGACACCAAGAGCCTGGTCGCGATGGTGATCGCGGTCGTCGCCCTGGTCGGGGCGGTCGGGGCGATCAAGGTCGGTCGCGAAGGCTGGTCGTTCGCCCTGTCGGGCATCACGATCGCGGCCGCCGTGGCGATGCTCTTCCTGACGCTCTTCCCGAACGTCATGCCGTCCTCGCTGCACGAGGAGTGGAACCTCACGGTCTCCAACGCCTCGTCGAGCCCGTACACGCTGAAGATCATGACCTGGTGCGCGGGCATCGCGACCCCGGTGGTGCTCCTCTACCAGGGCTGGACGTACTGGGTGTTCCGCAAGCGGATCGGCACACAGCACATCGCCGAGACGCACTGAGTCCGCACGGGGGTGTGTTTCACGTGAAACACACCCCCTGATCCGTAGCCCCCTGACCCTTCGAGGGGATGTTTCACGTGAAACCGATCGACCCGCGACTGCTCCGATACGCCCGGGCCACCCGACTCTTCCTCGCGGCTGTCGTCGCCCTCGGCCTGGTCGGGGCGGGGCTGGTCGTCGCGCAGGCGATGCTCATCGCCGAAGTGGTGGTGGGGGCGTTCCAGGACGACCTCGGCGCCGGTGGGCTGCGGGCGCCCCTGCTGCTGCTCGGGGCGGTCGCGGTCGGGCGGGGGCTGGTGTCCTGGCTGACCGAGCTGGCCGCCCACCGGGCGAGCGCCGCGGTCAAGTCTGAGCTGCGGGGACGGCTTCTCCAACGGGCGGCCCTGCTGGGGCCCGAGTGGCTCAGCGGCCAGCGGACCGGCTCGCTGGTCGCGCTGGCCACCCGCGGGGTGGATGCGCTCGACGACTACTTCTCGCGCTATCTGCCGCAGTTGGGGCTCGCGGTGGTGGTGCCGGTGGCGGTGCTCGCCAGGATCGTCACCGAGGACTGGGTGTCGGCCGCGACCATCCTCGTCACCCTGCCGCTCATCCCGCTCTTCATGGCGCTGATCGGCTGGGCCACCCAGGCGCAGACGGACCGCCAGTGGCGGCTCCTCTCCCGGCTGTCGGGGCACTTCCTGGACGTGGTCGCCGGGCTGCCGACGCTCAAGGTGTTCGGCCGGGCCAAGGTGCAGGCCGAGTCGATCCGGACGATCACCTCGGAGTACCGCCGGGCCACGCTGAAGACCCTGCGGATCGCGTTCCTGTCGTCGTTCGCCCTGGAGCTCCTCGCGACGCTGTCGGTGGCGCTGGTCGCCGTCGGCATCGGCATGCGCTTGGTCCACGGCGATCTGGACCTCTACACCGGGCTGGTGATCCTGGTCCTCGCCCCGGAGGCGTATCTGCCGCTGCGGCAGGTCGGCGCGCAGTACCACGCTGCGGCGGAGGGGCTGTCGGCCGCCGAGGAGATCTTCGAGGTCCTGGAGACCCCGCTGCCCGAGGGCGGTACGGGTGTGGTGCCGGCCGGTCCCGTACGGATCGAGGTCGACCGGGTGACGATTCGTCATTCAGGCCGCACCGAACCGTCGTTGGCCACCGCATCCCTGGTGGTGGAGCCGGGCGAGACAGTGGCGCTGACCGGGCCGAGCGGTGTCGGGAAGTCGACGCTCCTGGGCGCGGTGCTGGGCTTCGTGGCGCCGGACGAGGGCCAGGTGCGGATCTCCGGCACCGATCTGGGGGCGCTTTCGCTGGAGCAGTGGCGCGAGCGGATCGCCTGGGTGCCGCAGCGGCCGCACCTGTTCGCCGGGACGATCGCGGAGAACGTACGCCTCGCACGGCCGGACGCGGACGACACAGCGGTACGGGACGCCCTGCGGGACGCGGGCGCCCTGGAGTTCGTGACGGCGCTGCCCGAGGGTCTTGGGACCGAACTGGGGGAGGACGGCGCCGGGCTCTCCGCCGGTCAGCGCCAACGGCTCGCGCTGGCAAGGGCGTTCCTCGCGGACCGGCCGGTCCTGCTCCTCGACGAGCCCACGGCGGCGCTGGACGGGGCGACCGAAGCGGGCATCGTCGACGCGGTAGGGAGGCTGTCGGCGGGCCGCACCGTACTGCTGGTGGTCCACCGCCCCGCCCTGCTCGCGGTCGCGGACCGGGTGGTGGAGCTGCGGCCGGCCGGGGGCGGGGACGGCGGGGCGGTGGCGCGGGAGGCGGTGTACGGGGTCGGCGAGGCGGTTGCAGCGATGACTTCCCGTACTGACGTTCCCGTACCGGCTCAGGCCCTGGCTTCAGCTCCGGCCGTGGCTTCTGCATCAGCTTCTGCTTCGGACGGGCACGCCACCTCCCAGGACGTGCTCGCGCGGGTGCGCGGGGCGGCCGGGGGGCTGCGCGGGCGCCTCGCCCTGGCGTTGGTGCTGGGGGCGTTGGCGCTCGGGTCGGCCGTGGGGCTGACGGCCGTGTCCGGGTGGCTCATCTCGCGGGCCTCCGAGCAGCCGCCGGTGCTGTATCTGATGGTGGCCGTGACGGCGACCCGGGCGTTCGGCATCGGGCGGGCCGTGTTCCGGTACGCCGAGCGGCTGGTGTCCCACGACTCGGTGCTGCGGATGCTCGCCGAGGTGCGCGTCGCGGTGTACCGCAGGCTGGAGAGGATCGCCCCGGCCGGGCTGCGCTCCACCAGGCGCGGCGATCTGCTGTCCCGCCTGGTCTCGGATGTGGACGAACTCCAGGACTACTGGCTGCGCTGGGCGCTGCCCGCCGCCACGGCCGTGGTGGTCTCGGCGGCCAGTGCCGGGTTCACCGCCTGGCTGCTGCCCGAGGCCGGGGCGGTACTCGCGATCGGGCTGCTGGTCGCCGGGGTGGGCGTGCCGATGGTCAGCGGCGCGTGCGCACGTCGGGCCGAGCGCCAACTGGCGCCCGCGCGCGGCCTCCTGGCCGCCAGGGTGGCCGATCTGCTCACCGGAACGGGCGAGTTGACGGTGGCGGGCGCGCTCGCCCGCCGTAGCCGGGAGGCGAAGGCCGCCGACTCGGCGCTCACGCGGATCGCGTCGCGGGCCGCTGCCGCCACCGCGCTCGGCGGCGGCCTCTCCGCGCTGACCTGCGGACTGACCGTGGCGGCCGCGGCCCTCGTAGGGGTTCAGGCGGTCGCCGACGGGCGCCTGGACGGGGTACGGCTCGCCGTTGTGGTCCTGGTGCCGCTCGCCGCCTTCGAAGCCGTCAACGGTCTGCCGCTCGCCGTACAGGCGCGCCAGCGGGTCAGGCGTAGCGCCGAGCGGGTGTACGAGGTGCTCGACGCACCCGTGCCGGTACGGGAGCCGGAGCACCCGGCCACCGCACCCGCGTCGCCCTTCCCCCTGGAGGTGCGGGGGCTTGCCGCCCGGTACGACGGGCAGAGCCGGGACGCGCTGAGTGACTTCACGCTGACGCTCACCCCGGGCCGGCGTGTCGCCGTCGTCGGGACCTCCGGGTCCGGCAAGACCACCCTCGCCCAGGTGCTGCTGCGCTTCCTGGACGCGCGCGAGGGCACGTACCGGATCGGCGGGAAGGACGCGGCGGGGCTTGCGAGCGACGACGTCCGCCGCCTCGTGGGGCTCTGTGCCCAGGACGCCCACATCTTCGACAGCTCCGTACGAGAGAACCTGCGGCTGGCCCGTACCGGCGCGGACGAGGACGCGCTGCGGGACGCGTTGGCCGCGGCACGGCTGCTCGACTGGGTGGACGGGCTGCCCGACGGCCTCGACACCCTCGTCGGGGAGCACGGCGCCCGGCTCTCGGGCGGCCAGCGCCAGCGGCTCGCGCTGGCCCGAGCGATCCTGGCCGACTTCCCGGTGCTGGTCCTGGACGAGCCCGCCGAGCATCTGGACCTGGCGACGGCCGACGCGCTCACGGCGGATCTGCTGCGGGTGACGGAGGGCCGGACGACCGTGCTGATCACCCACCGGCTGCGTGGCCTGGACGCTGTGGACGAGGTGGTGGTGCTGGCCGAGGGCCGGGTCGTGCAGCGCGGGGCGTACGACGAACTCGCCCTGGTCGACGGGGAGCTGCGGCGGATGCTGGAGCGTGAGCGCGACAGCGACCTCCTCCAGCCGGGCCGCCCGGCTTGAGGCGGGCTCCGTGCTGGGGCTCCGCTCTGCGGAGCCCCAGCTGTCGCGATCCTCGCCCGGTCTTCCGGTCTGCGCCCTGGCCCTTCGAGGCTGTGCCCCCCTGCCGCCCGCCAGGTCCGACTTTCCTCGCCAATTGGGACTTACTAGGCTCAAGGGCATGTCAGTGCCGGATCCGAAGGACCCCCAGGACACCAAGGACCGTGACGCGCTCGAAGCGGCGACCCTGGCCACCCGAAGCCTCCAGGGTCTGTCCACCGAGCTCACCGCGCGCGTGCCGCAGCTGCTTGAGGCGATGCGTTCCGTCGGTACCGGCCTGGAGCTGCACTCCACGCTCGACCGGATCTGCGAGACCGCCGCCGAGCTGGCCGATGCCCGGTACGCGGCGATCGGGGTCGTCGACGAGACGGGCACGGGACTCTCCGACTTCGTGACGTACGGCGTCACGTTCGAGGAGGCCGCCGCAATCGGCCGACGGCCGGACGGTCACCGGGGGCTGCTCGGCTGGCTGATCCACCACCCCGAGCCGCTGCGGCTCGGAGACCTCTCCGCAGACTCGCGCTCGGCTGGATTCCCCGCGCACCACCCACCGATGCGGACTTTCCTCGGAGTTCCCATCCGGGTGCAGGGCGAGGTCTTCGGGAACCTCTATCTCACGGAGAAGAGCGGCGGGGCCGCGTTCAACGACTACGACCTGCACATGGTGCGGGTGCTGGCCACCGAGGCGGGGATCGCGATCGGCAACGCCCGGCTGTACGAGGCGGCGCGCCAGCGGGAGCGGTGGATCGACGGATCGGTCGCCGTCACCACCGCGCTGCTCTCGGGCGGCGACGCGGACGACGCCCTGGAGGTCGTCGCCGAGCAGGCCCGGCACCTCGCGGACTCCGCCGCCGGAATCGTGCTGCTGCCCGCCGAGGAGGGCGGCCTTGAGATCGTCGCCGTCTCCTCCGAGGAACCAGGCTCGGTGCTGGGCGTGGTGATTCCCCCGGAGAGCCCGGTCGTCGCCACACTTCTGGACGGCGAGGCGGTCTTCATGGACGACGCGGCGACCGACGCCCGGATGATCACCAAACTCGCGGAGCGGTACGGGCCGAGCATGATGCTGCCGCTGCACAGCGGCGGCCGGGTGCTGGGCGCGCTCGCCACCCCGCGTGCGCGGGGAGGCCGCCCGTTCACCGAGGCGGAGCGGACGCTGGCCACGCAGTTCGCCTCACAGGCGGCGCTCGCGCTGATGATGGCGGAGGCGCAGCGGGACCGGGAGCGGCTCGCCGTGTACGAGGACCGCGACCGCATCGCCCGGGACCTCCACGACCTGGTCATCCAGCGGCTGTTCGCCACCGGGATGATGCTGGAGGGCGCCCAGCGCAAGTCGGTCGTGCCCGAGGTGCAGCGGGGCGTCGGCAAGGCCGTCGACGAGCTGGACGTGACGATCCAGGAGATCCGCACGGCGATCTTCGCGCTCCAGCAGGGGCCGGTCGAGGCGCCGTCCGGGCTGCGCACCCGGGTGCTGCGGGAGATCAACATGGCGGCGGTGCCGCTCGGCTTCAGGCCCGCGCACCGCTTCGTCGGACCGGTCGACGCCCTGGTCGGTGAGCTGACCGGCAAGAACCTCATCGCGGCCCTGCGCGAGGCGCTTTCCAACGCCTTCCGGCACGCCGCGGCCTCGCGTATCGAGGTCGTCGTGGACGCCACCGTCCAGCTCCCGGACGGGAGTCAGGGCGTGCGGCTCATCGTCGCGGACAACGGGGTCGGCATCCCCGAGGGCGGGCGCCGCAGCGGGCTGCGCAATCTGGGGCGGCGCGCGGAGGCGCTGGGCGGGTCCAGTACGTACGGGCCCGGGACCGGGGAGGACGGCGGCGGGACGGCAGTGGTGTGGGAGGCCCCGCTTTAGGGGGCAGGCCGCGAGCCCGCTGAACCCCGACCGCCACGGGGCGCGGGCCGCCTCGATCTCGTATCTGTACGCCACTTGGGGGGAGAGGCCCCCGGGCGATAGGTGTGTTTCACGTGAAACATGCTCCGGCCGCGCGACGATCCGGGCATGCGTCTCGGACACCTGTGCAGGGCCCTCACGCTGGTCCTGTGTGTCCTCGCCGGGCCGCTCACTCCCGCCGCCACGGCCGCCGACGACCCCGATGTGCCCCGTACGAGCCTGGCCGTGGCACGGCGCTATCTGAACGCCGCCCATGTGACCGCCGCATATGAGCAGGGAAGACGTGCGGCCGAGGCCCAGCGGGCGAAGGCGGAGTGGCTCGACCGGCTTCTCGCTGACCGGCGGCGCGATCTCGTACGGCTCCATGACGACATGGGCCGGGTGGCCCGTGCCCAGTACCGGACCGGCGGGAACATCGCGTACACCGCACAGCTGCTGCTCGCCGACGACCCTGAGGAGCTGATGCGCGGTCAGCGGCTGTCCTGGCAGGCCGACATGGCCGTGGCCAGGCTCTATGGGAAGGCGCGGCGCGCAGAAGGGCGGCTCACAACGGCCCAGCGGCGGGCACAGGACGCCTGGCACGACCTCGCGGACCGCAGGGGCCAGCTGGAGGGCATCAAGAAGTCCATCGCAGCGCGCCTGGAGGAGGCGCGCCGGGAGCTCCAGGGCGAGGCCGACCGGAGCGTGGCGGCGGGCCGGTGCCGTGGCGCCGTACGCCTTGAGGAGCCGCCGGGCTCACGCCCCGCGAGTGCGTGGACGGCGCCCGTGGAGATGTACCGGCTGTCGGCGGGCTTCGACAGCGCGGGCGAGCGCTGGGCCCAGCGCCACACCGGCCAGGACTTCGCGGTGGACATCGGCACGCCGGTACGGGCGGTCGGCGCGGGCCGGGTCGTCTCCGTCTCGTGCGGTGGCGGCTTCGGGATCCAGGTCGTCGTCAGGCACCCCGGCGGCTACTACTCGCAGTACGCGCATCTCGCGGCGGTCACCGTGGACCAGGGCGACCGTGTGAGCGCCGGTCAGTGGATCGGTCAGGCGGGCACCACCGGCAACTCGACCGGCCCGCACCTTCACTTCGAGATCAGGCTCACCCCCGAGATGGGCTCGGCGGTCGATCCGGTTCCGTGGCTGAGCGAGCGCGGGGTGACGCTGCACAGCAACGCCGCCGAGCCCGAAGCGGACGGCCCGTGACGCCGGCTCTGCCGCTGAGGGACGCGCGCGTTGCGGGAGTGCGGCTCAGAGGGAGGCGAGGATCCGCTCGATGACGACCGCCACGCCGTCGTCGTTGTTGGCGACCGTGTGACCCGAGGCGGCGGCCACGACGTCCGGGTGGGCGTTGCCCATGGCGTACGAGGTGCCCGCCCAGGTGAGCATCTCGACGTCGTTGGGCATGTCGCCGAAGGCGACGACCTCGGCGGGGGTGATGCCACGCTCGGCGCAGCACAGTTCGAGCGTGGACGCTTTGGAGACGCCGGGGCCGCTGATTTCCAGGAGCGCGGTCGGACTGGACCGGGTGATCTCGGCGCGTGCCCCCACGGCCTTGCGGGCCAGCGCGAGGAAGTCGTCGGGCGGCAGATCCGGGTGGTGGGCGAGCACCTTGAGGATGGGCTCAGCGACCGTGTCGGCGTCCTCGGCCAGCAGCTTCTCGGCGGGCGCGATGCTGCTGGCGGCATACATCAACAACGGCGGATAGGGCCGTTCGTGGTGGAGCCCACCGGTCTGCTCGACGGCGAAGGACGTGCCAGGGACGGCGGCGCGCAGGATCTCGACGACTTCCAGGGCGGCCGCACGCTCCAGCGGGCGGACCTTGACGAAGCGGTGCTCGCCGACCCCGTCGTGCAGATCGACGACGGCCGCGCCGTTGCCGCAGATGGCCAGGCCGTGGCCGTGGACGTGGTCACTGACCACGTCCATCCAGCGGGCGGGGCGACCGGTGACGAAGAAGACCTCGATACCCGCCTCCTCGGCGGCCGCGAGCGCCGCGACCGTACGCTCCGAGACGGACTTGTCGTCGCGCAGCAACGTGCCGTCCAGGTCGGTCGCGATGAGCCGGGGGACGACAGGGGCGGGGTGCTCGGCGGGGAGGGGCTCGGTGGCTGAGGTCACAGATCCCATTCTCCCGTATACCGATGCACGGGCGTGCGAGGGAGCGCACATGTGAGTACGCACGCTGGGGCGTGCGGGGCGCAGGGGGCGCATGAGGCGCCGGGCTCCAGCCAACCTCTGCTGGCCCTGGTGCGAGACTCTGGCCACCCCTGCCCGCCTGCCTTGCTGCCCGGCGCACCCGCGGCGAGGCCGGCGAGCCCCTCCCCGGCACCACCGGGCCGAGGCCAGTGAGATGCCAGGGGCGACGGTGGGAGGCCGGGAGTGTCAGAGGCAGCCGTTAGTGTCGTAGGTATGCGTCTGAGCACTGTGATTCTTCCGGTACGCCGCTGGCACGACGGCGGTCGCGACGAGTGGCTGCGAGCCGAGGAGCTGGGCTTCCACACCGCGTACACCTACGACCACCTGTCCTGGCGGACGTTCCGCGAAGGGCCGTGGTTCGGCGCGGTGCCGACGTTGACCGCCGCTGCTGCCGCCACGTCGAGGATGCGGCTCGGCACGCTGGTCACCTCGCCGAACTTCAGGCACCCGGTGACCCTCGCCAAGGACCTGATAACGCTCGACGACGTCTCGAACGGCCGGATCACGCTCGGGATCGGGGCCGGTGGCAACGGCTTCGACGCCACCGCGCTCGGCCAGCAGGCGTGGACGCCACGCGAGCGGGCCGACCGCTTCGCCGAGTTCGTGCCGCTGCTCGACCGACTGCTGACCGAGGACTCGGTGACGTCCGAGGGCACCTTCTACTCGGCGGTCGAGGCGCGCAACGTCCCCGGCTGCGTGCAGCGGCCGCGGCTGCCGTTCGCCGTGGCGGCGACCGGTCCGCGCGGGCTGAAGCTGGCTGCGCGGCACGGGCAGGCGTGGGTGACCACGGGCGACCCGAAGCTCTTCGAGTCGGGCACGCCCGACCAGTCGGTCGAGGCGATCCGCGGCCAGATCAAGAAGCTCGGCGAGGCCTGCGACGACATCGGCCGTGATGCGGACGAACTGGACAAGATCCTGCTTACCGGCTTCACGCCGGAGCCCGGGCGGGTACTGGAGTCGCTCGACTCCTTCGTGGACTTCGCGGGCAGGCACTTCGAGCTCGGTGTGACGGAGATCGTTCTGCACGCGCCGATCCCGGACTCGGGCTTCGCCGCAGACCGGAAGGTGTTCGAGCAGATCGCCACGGAGGGGCTGGCGCAACTGCGCTGACACGGCGGGGGCACTGACGATGCCCCCGTTCCCCGCCCTGCCGCCGCTCCCGGGCCCGTACGGCCTGCGCGGCTCAGCTCTTGGCGCGTACGCGTCCGCTCAGCCAGGGTGTGAGCGTGCCGCCGAGGACGAGTTCCTTGTACGTCTCGTCGCCGGGCAGCGGCACCACCAGCCACCACCCCGGCGGGAAGAAGCGGCCCCTGACGTACGCCAGGTCGCCGTAGACCGAGCGGAGGAACGCGGGAACCGCGTCGCGCGGCACGTCGTTGAACTCCACACCGTCGACGGTGATCTTCGCGTCGTCCTCCGTGAAGAGCTGCACGGTGACGGCGGGAGAGCCGCCGAGCTCGACGAACGCCTCGTGCGGAAGCGAGCCGTCCGGGTCCAGGACGGCGAACGCCCCGGCCGAGCTGCGGCGCGAGGAGCGGTCGGCGCCTATGTCGTGGGTGACCTCGACGGCGAGGTGGTGCGCGCGGGCGACCTCGCGGATCGCGGCGACGGCGCTCTCGGTGCTGGGCAGACGCGGATGTGCCATGCCGTCGATCATCCCATCGGAGAGCACGACCTGACCCGGCAGCGGGCCTCACTCGGCAGCGGACCTCACTCCGGAAGGCGCAGGTACTTCGGCGGTACGGAGTCGGTGAGCCACACCCCGTTCGCGCTGATGTGGAAGACATGGCCGTCCCGCCGCATCGCCGCGGTGTCCACGCTCAGGACGACGGGGCGGCCGCGCCGGGCACCGACCCGGGTCGCCGTCTCGCGGTCGGCGGAGAGGTGCACATGGTGGCGGGCCATGGGCCGCAGCCCCTCGGCCCGGATCGCGTCCAGGCTGCGGGCCACGGTGCCGTGGTAGAGGTACGCGGGCGGCTCGGCGGCCGGCAGGCCCAGGTCGACGGCGACGGTGTGGCCCTGACTGGCCCGGATCCGGTCGCCCTCGATCGCGAACCGGCGCTTGTCGTTGACGGCGACGACATGGTCGAGCTCGGCACGGGTGATGGGGAAGCGGTGCGCGGCAGCCGCCCGCAGCAAGGTGCCGATCTCGACCCAGCCGTGCGGGTCGAGGGTCAGTCCGATGCGTTCGGGCTGGTGGCGCAGGTGTTTCGACAGGTATTTGGACACCTTCACGGTGCGTCTGTCGTCCGGTGTTTCGGCCATGCCGCCAGGGTGCCGGGCAGGGACCGTCCCGGCACCCCATTTTCCCTCGGCGTCACGCCTTGAGCTGCTCGGCCGCCCAGCGGGCCCACTCTTCGTGCATCGCGCTGAGCCGCTTGCCGTACTCCAGGGCCAGCCGGCCGTGGAGGGAGAGCGGGTCGTTGTCCCACTCGATCGCGGCCTCCGCCTCCCGGAGGCCGGCGAGCTGGCGGGCGGAGCGCTCGGCCTCGGTCAGAAGGTACGTCTGCGCCTCCAGCGGGGTGAGGAGGCCGAGGAAGAAGACGCGCAGCAGAGAGTCGCTGCGGCGGGTGCGGGAGGGCTCGGTCTCGGTGAGCCAGTGGCGCAGCTCGGCCCGGCCCGGGTCGGTGATGGCGTACTCCTTGCGGCCCCGGGGGCCCGCGGACGCCACCTCGATCAGGCCGGAGTCGGCGAGCTTTCCCAGCTCGCCGTAGACCTGGCTCTGGGTCGCCGACCAGACGTGGGAGAGCGAGGTCTCGAACAGTTTCATCAGGTCGTAGCCGCTGGCCGGACGTTCGGCCAGCAGCCCCAGGACCGCGTGACGAAGGCTCATGACCTCAACTTTACATTCCACTCTTGACACGTCAATGCAGGAACCTCTAATTTTGACATGTCGAAGTTGGAATGTGGAGCGGGCGAGAGCCCGACGAAGGGGGACTCCCATGAACTACCTGCGCGGTTTCATCCCGTGGATCGTCTTCGCCGCCGTTGGCAGCGCGCACTGGCAGTGGGGCGCGGTCGCCGCGCTCGCCGTGGGAGCCTGGCTGTTCTACACCGACCGCAAGGGCGGTGCGGCGGCCGACTCGCTGATTCTTGAGCAGTCCACCATCGCCTTCTTCGCCGTGCTGAGCGTAGTGGCCTTCGCCGCGCCGGACAGCGGCCTGCGGGAGTACGGCGGGGCGCTGGCCACCGGCTGGCTGGCCCTCACCGCCTGGGCGACGCTGGCCGTCCGGCGGCCCTTCACCACCGGGATAGCCAAGCGGCAGGCGCCGCGCGAAGTGTGGAGCAACCCGGTGTTCCTGCGCATCAACGTGGTGCTGACCGCCGCCTGGGCCGCCGCCTTCACCGTCACCGCCGTCGGGCTCGCCGTCATCCACGCCGAGTCGCTGGGCAGCACCGCCGCGATAGCCGTGCAGGTCGCCGGGTTCGCGCTGCCCGCACTCTTCACCGCCAAGTACCCGGAGAGCGCCCGACGCTCCGCTCAGGCCGCCAAAGTGACTGCAATCACGGAGTGATGGCGGTCAGTTAGGTTTGATCCACAGACAAGTGCGGTTATCCACAGGGTTTGTGACTATTCTGTGGACAACGGTCGGGCCGCGAGAGCGTCCAACGTACGGGACTGAACCTCCCGTTCGGCCGCGGCGGAGATGAACGCGGCGACGTTCTCCGGGCCGACCAGGGCCTGTACGGCCCGGACCGTGTGCGCGGCCAGGGTGACCGGCCCGGGGTCGGGATCGGCCGGGACTGCCGGGGCCGCGGCGCCGAGGTGCTGCTGAAGGTGCCGGGTGGCGAACAGGCGCATGGCCCGGGCCAGTTCGGCGTCGACGGTCTGTTGGGCGAGCGGGCGCAGCCGGCGCACTAGGCCGGCGGCCTCGGCGGCCTCCGCGTCGGTGGGCGGCCGGTGCCCCAGATAGCGGGCGAAGACGTGCTCGGTGGTGAAGTCGAGGAAGCGGGCCGCGATGTGCTCCACCTGGCCGCGCAGCTCGCGCAGATGCCCGGAGATGGCGTCCAGGGGAACCCCGGCCGCGTGAAGCTCGGCGGCGACCGCCAGCTCCTGCGGGCTGGGAACCAGGAACTCGCGGTCGTTGCCGGGGATGCGTTCCAGGATGCCCAGTTCGACCGCCTCGGCGACGGCCTGGTCGTCGGGCTCGCCGCCGAAGGTGGCGTCGAGATCGTCCCGGGAGATCCGGGCGGCCTCCTCGTCGGTCCAGGGCCCGTTGACCTCGGCGACCAGGCCGAGGACACCGCCGAGGCCGCGGCCCGCGTCCCAGGCCTCCAGGAGTTCCTTGATGGAGGCCAGGGTGTAACCGCGGTCGAGCAGATCGGCGATCTGGCGCAGTCGGGCCAGATGGGCCTCGCCGTACACATTGGACCGGCCGCGGCGCTCGGGCCTGGGCAGCAGGCCACGGTCCTGGTAGGCGCGGATCGTACGGACAGTGGCGCCGCTCGCATGGGCCAGGTCCTCGATGCGGTACTCGGACGAGGAGGGGAGGGAGTGTGGCCCCGCTTGCTGCGGCGCAGGCTGGACCGCCTGCTGGACGGCTTGCTGAGCCGGTGACTGGACCGGAGCCGGGACCGGGGGCTGGAGGGCCGGCTGGGCCGTCGGCCGGACCGGAGGCTGGGCCGGCACGGCCGAGGGCACCGGGGCGTGGGCCGGCGCCGCCGACGCACCCGGCGCCGCCGACGCACCCGGCGCCGCCGACGCACCCGGCGCCGCCGATGACTGTGTTGCTGGCTGCCCGGACAAACCGTCTCCCTCTACCCCAGGGCGGCGCGGCCCACCGCACCCGCTGCCGCACGGGCCGCCGGCGAGGTCGCGAGATATTCGACGGCCTTGCGCAGGGAGCCCTCCTGCGAGGGATGGTACGACCGCCGGAAGTAACGGGGTATGGCCGCGCCGAGCTCCTTCCAGCTGGGCAGCAGCCCGCGCCGTACCGCCCCGTTGTGCTCGCGCAGCGAGTAGCGCAGCCGGCCGGCGAGCTGGGGGTCGTGGCGGATCAGATAGGAGGCGCCCCACCCCCACAGCCAGAGCAGCACCGGGGCGACCACGACCATGCCCTCTACCCGGCGGGCGTAGCGGGGCAGGCCCTCGCCGCCGCAGTGCTGGTACATGTCGAAGGCGACGGCACGGTGTTCGACCTCCTCGGCCCCGTGCCAACGCAGCAGGTCGAGCATGACCGGGTCCGAGCCGGCCAGGTCGAGGGCTTCGGCGTGCAGCACCCAGTCACCCAGAACCGCGGTGAACTGCTCGATCGCGGCGATCAGCGAGAGCCGGAAGCGCAGCCACTCCTGGGCCGGTATCGGCGCGCCGAACGGGGGCCGCTCACCGAGGAGTTTGTCGAAGAGGAAGTCGACGTGGCGGGTGTAGGCGGCGGTGTCGAGGCGCTGCTTGGCGAGGTGGTCGAGGACGTAGGCGTGCTGGACGCTGTGGGTGGCCTCCTGGCCCATGAAGCCCTTGACGTCCTTGAGCAGTGTCGGGTCGGTGACCAGCGGAAGGGCTTCCTTGAAGACCTTCACGAACCACCGTTCGCCCGCTGGCAGGAGCAGGTGCAGAACGTTGATGACATGGGTGGCGGTGGGCTCGTCCGGTATCCAGTGCAGGGGGGTCTCGTGCCAGTCGAACGAGACCCGCCGCGGGGTGATCCTGTACTGCTCCGGACCCGCGCCCTCCAGTCGGTTTGGGCTCACAGCGGTGGCTCCAGTCGGGCGATCGCGCGCAGGGTGCGGGGCGTGAAGCGGGACATGAGGTGGGCGCCGCGGGCCTCGGGCGTCACCGGCACCACGGCCTGGTTCTTCACGACCGCGCGCAGGATCGCCGTGGCGACCTTCTCCGGCGGGTAGTTGCGCAGGCCGTACAACCGGGCGGACCTCTTCTGGCGGCGCTTCTCCTCGGTCTCGTCGACCCCGGCGAAGCGGGCGGTGGAGGTGATGTTGGTGTTGACGAAGCCGGGGCAGATGGCGCTGACGCCGATGCCCTGCCCGGCCAGTTCGGCGCGCAGGCACTCGCTGAGCATCAGCACCGCCGCCTTGGTGGTGGAGTACGCGGGCAGCGCCTTGGAGGGCTGGTAGGCGGCCGCCGAGGCGGTGTTGACGATGTGGCCGCCCTGGCCGCGCTCGGTCATCTGCTTGCCGAAGATCCGGCAGCCGTGGATGACGCCCCACAGATTGACGTCGAGGACCTTCTTCCAGTCCTCGGTGGTGGTGTCGAAGAACGAGCCGGAGAGGCCGATCCCGGCGTTGTTCACCAGGACGTCCACGATGCCGTACTCGGCGGCGACCTTCTCGGCGAGCTTCTCCATGGCCTGCTCGTCGCTGACGTCGACCGTCTCGGCCCAGGCCTCGGGGGCGCCGATTAGCCGGGACATGTCGGCGGTCCGGGCCGCACCCTCCGCGTCCCGGTCCACGGCGACGATCCGCGCCCCGGCCTCCGCGAACGCGAAGGCGGTGGCGCGGCCGATGCCGCTGGCGGCGCCGGTGATGAGGACCAGCTGTCCGCCGAAGCGGTCCGCGTACGGGCCGGTGGCTACGGCGTCCTTGGCCGGGACGCCGTCCTCGTTGGCGGTGATGAACTCGGTGATCCAGGCGGCCAGGCGGTCGGGCCGGGTGCGCGGAACCCAGTGCTTGGCGGGCAGGGTGCGGCGGACCAACTGGGGCGCCCAGAGCTCCAGGTCGTCGTAGAGCCGCTCGGAGAGGAACGCGTCGCCGGTCGGCGTGATCAGCTGCACCGGCACGTGTGCGTACGCGTCGGCGCGCGGTCGGCGCAGCCGGGCCCGGATGTTGTCCCGGTAGAGCCAGGCGCCGTGCGCCGCGTCCTGGGGCAGGGAGGACGTGGGGTAGTCGCCGGAGGGGACCTTCTCCACCCGTTCGAGGATCCTCGGCCACTGCTTGCCGAGCGGGCCGCGCCAGGCGAGCTCGGGAAGGACCGGGGTGTGCAGCATGTACACGTACCAGGACTTGGCGCCCTGGCCGAGCAGCTGGCCCACCCGGCGGGGGGTCGGGCGGGTCATCCGGCTCTTGATCCAGTGCCCGAAGTGGTCGAGGGAGGGGCCGGACATCGAGGTGAAGGAGGCGATCCGGCCCTCGGTGCGCTTGACGGTCACGAACTCCCAGGCCTGTACGGAGCCCCAGTCGTGGCCGACCAGGTGCACCGGCCTGTCCGGGCTCACCGCGTCGACGACCGCCAGGAAGTCGTCGGTCAGCTTCTCCAGGGTGAAGCCGCCGCGCAGCGGGGCCGGAGCGGTCGAGCGGCCGTGGCCCCGTACGTCGTACAGCACGACGTGGAAGCGCTCGGCCAGCCGGACGGCGACCTCCGACCAGACCTCCTTGCTGTCCGGATAGCCGTGCACGAGCACCACGGTCGGCTGCTGCGGATCGCCGAGTTCGGCGACGCACAGCTCGATCCCTCCCGTGCGCACCCAGCGCTCGCGCGCGCCCTCCATACCGTTGCCCGCCCGGTCTCCCACGCTCACGCCGCCTTCTCCTCGGCCCAGCGCCGCACATGCGGCAGATCGTCGTCCAGCCAGAACGCGCTCTGTTCGGGGTCCTTGGAGTCGGTGACGACCAGGATCTCCTCGAACTTCGCGCCCGTACCCCGGAACCCGAGGTGCGGCTCGACCGCCCACAGCCCCGGCCGGGGCGGGTGGTCGGAGAACTTGTAGGGACTCCACAGCGGCGACCAGCCGTCGCGGTGGCCGTGCAGCGCGTCGCCCGCCAGGCCCTTGAGGGACTGGGTGCCGAACCCGAAGACGTTCGGCGACCAGCGGCGCTCCTTGACCTGGTCGACCTTGTGGGCGATCACGCCGAACGGGTACGCGCGGTGCCGGTTGGCATAGCCCTGGCGGACCATGAGCCGGTCCACGTCCTCGTAGATCTCGCGCAGCGGCCGCTGCTCGCGGACCTCGCGCAGGATCAGCTCCCGGTGCGCCTCCAGATCCGCGAGGAGCCGGTTGTGCACGGGGTTGAGGCCGAGGCAGCCCGAGTAGCCGATGTCGGCCGTGAAGCCCCTGTGGACCGGGGCCATGTCGAGGATGAACGGCATCCCCGCCTCCAGCCTCCGGTTGGTGGGGAAGAACTGGAGCGGGATGCGGAAGTTCACGAACGCCGTGCGGTCCCCGAACCAGGCGAACGGCAGATGGAACCAGTCCCGCACGCCGCGCTCGCGCAGCCACTCCCGCTGCATGCGGGCCGCCTCGCGCTCCGTCACACCCGGCTTGAGCTGGGCCGCGACGGCCTCCGCGCACTCGTAGGCGAGCCGCTGCACTTCCCTGAACCCGCTGAGCCGCGCGTCGAGTTCCGTCTTGACCGCCGTTGGCATCGCGCCCACACCCCTGTCGTCGTACGCGTGCGTAACTTGACACTGATGAATGTGACAATGCCCGGCGGCTACGTCAAGGGTTCTGCGTCCGCCTGTGGACAACGACCGCGTTGTGGACAACCCGATGCCCCTTCGGAGGGCGTTTCTCGGGGTTCCGTCACTCTTCCGTAGGGGGCACCTACGGGTCCGTACCTCTGGAGGCGGACACGGATACAGCCGCCTGGTCTGACGATCGATGTGGTCTGCGCCACTACCTTCGAAGTGTGAATGTGATCGCGACCGAAAGCCTGAGCAAGCGGTTCCCCCGGGTGACCGCGCTTGACCGGCTCTCCTTGGACATCGGGCCCGGTGTGACCGGCCTGGTGGGTGCCAATGGAGCCGGCAAGTCGACGTTGATCAAGATCCTCCTCGGCCTCTCCCCGGCCACGGAGGGCACCGCCGCGGTGCTCGGCCTCGACGTCGCCACCAGCGGCGGCGCGATCCGTGAGCGCGTCGGCTACATGCCGGAGCACGACTGTCTGCCGCCCGACGTCTCGGCCACCGAGTTCGTCGTGCACATGGCGCGCATGTCGGGCCTCCCGGTGACCGCCGCCCGCGAGCGCACCGCCGACACCCTGCGCCACGTAGGGCTCTACGAGGAGCGGTACCGCCCGATCGGCGGCTACTCGACCGGTATGAAGCAGCGCGTCAAGCTCGCGCAGGCGCTGGTCCACGACCCGCAGCTGGTCCTGCTCGACGAGCCGACCAACGGGCTCGACCCGGTCGGCCGCGACGAGATGCTCGGCCTGATCCGCCGCATCCACACCGACTTCGGCATCTCCGTCCTGGTCACCTCGCACCTCCTTGGTGAGCTGGAGCGCACCTGTGACCACGTAGTGGTCATCGACGGCGGCACGCTGCTGCGGTCCAGCTCCACCAGCGACTTCACCCAGACCACCACCACCCTCGCGGTCGAGGTCACCGACTCCGACACGCACCCGGACGGCGCCGAAGCCGTGCGCGGCGCGCTCGTCGCGGCCGGCATCACGCTCCACGCGGGCGTGGAGGAAGGACTGCCGGGCGCCGGGCACATCCTGCTCGTGGAGGCGGCGGGCGAGGAGACGTACGACGTGGTGCGCGACACCGTCGCCGGGCTCGGCCTCGGGCTCGTACGGATGGAGCAGCGCCGCCACCACATCGCGGAGGTCTTCAAGACCCCGGCGCAGGCCCCGGAGCCGGTCTCCGAGCGCGCCGCAGCCTGGGCAGCGACCGCCGCCGCACAGCAGAACGGAGGCGGCAGCCATGGCAGCTGAGGCCGCAGGGACTCGGATGACACAGAACCAGATCGCCCAGACCCAGATCCACAACATCGGCTACCGGGACTACGACGGCCCGCGCCTGGGCCGGGCGTACGCACGGCGCTCGCTCTTCTCGCAGTCGCTGCGCGGGGCGTACGGACTGGGCCGCAGCGCCAAGTCCAAGGTGCTGCCGATGCTGCTCTTCGCGGTGATGTGCCTGCCCGCGGCCATCATGGTCGCGGTCGCCGTCGCCACCAAGGCCAACGACCTGCCGGTGGACTACACGCGCAACGCGATCCTGATGCAGGCCGTCATCGGCCTCTTCATCGCCGCGCAGGCCCCCCAGACCGTCTCACGCGACCTGCGGTTCCGTACCGTGCCGCTGTACTTCTCGCGGCCCATCGAGCGGGTGGACTACGTCCTCGCCAAGTTCGCGGCGATGGCCTCGGCGCTCTTCATCCTCACCGCGGCGCCGCTCGTCGTGCTCTACGTGGGCGCACTGCTCGCCAAACTCGACTTCGCGGACCAGACCAAGGGGTTCGCACAGGGACTGGTCTCCGTGGCGCTGCTCTCGCTCCTGTTCGCCGGCATCGGCCTGGTGGTCTCGGCGCTCACCCCGCGCCGCGGCTTCGGCGTCGCGGCCGTCATCGCCGTGCTGACCATCTCCTACGGCGCGGTCTCCGCGGTCCAGGGCGTCGCGTTCGACCAGCAGTCCACCGGGGTCATCCAGTGGCTCGGGCTCTTCTCCCCCATCACGCTCATCGACGGGGTGCAGACCGCCTTCCTCGGCGCGACCTCGGCCTTCCCGGGCCGCGAGGGGCCGGGCGCGGGAGCCGGCGCGGTGTATCTGCTCGTCGTCCTCGCGCTGACCGCCGGCTCGTACGCCGTCCTGATGCGCCGCTACCGGAAGGTCGGGCTGTGACCACCATCGACATCGACCACACCTCACGCTGGTTCGGCAACGTGGTGGCCGTCAACGACGTCACCATGTCGGTCGGCCCCGGGGTGACCGGACTGCTCGGCCCCAACGGCGCCGGAAAGTCCACGCTCATCAACATGATGGGCGGTTTCCTCGCTCCCTCGACGGGAAGCGTGACGCTCGACGGGCGCCCCATCTGGCGCAACGAGGACGTCTACCGGCAGATCGGCATCGTCCCCGAGCGGGAGGCGATGTACGACTTCCTGACCGGCCGCGAGTTCGTCGTCGCCAACGCCGAGCTGCACGGGCTCGGGGCCAGGGAGGCCCAGCGGGCGCTCGCCACGGTCGAGATGGAGTATGCGCAGGACCGCAAGATCCAGACGTACAGCAAGGGCATGCGCCAGCGCGTGAAGATGGCGTCCGCGCTGGTCCACGACCCTTCGGTGCTGCTGCTCGACGAGCCGTTCAACGGCATGGACCCGCGCCAGCGCATGCAGCTGATGGAGCTGCTGCGGCGGATGGGCGCCGAGGGCCGCACCGTCCTGTTCTCCTCGCACATCCTCGAAGAGGTCGAGCAGCTCGCCGCGCACATCGAGGTGATCGTGGCCGGGCGGCACGCGGCGAGCGGTGACTTCCGCAAGATCCGCCGGCTGATGACCGACCGCCCGCACCGCTATCTGATCCGTTCCAGCGACGACCGCGCGCTCGCCGCCGCGCTGATCGCCGACCCGTCGACGGCCGGGATCGAGGTGGACCTCAAGGAGGGCGCGCTGCGCGTCCAGGCGGTCGACTTCGGGCGGTTCACGACGCTGCTCCCGCAGGTCGCGAAGGCGCACGGGATCCGTCTGCTGACCGTCTCGCCGTCCGACGAGTCGCTCGAATCCGTCTTCTCCTACCTCGTAGCGGCCTGAAAGGAGCTGTGAGCGTCATGTACAACCCCACAGTCGCCCGGCTCACCTACCGGGCCCTGCTCGGCCGCCGCCGGGCCGCCATCCTCTGCGTGCTGCCGGTGCTGCTGATCGTCATCTCCGCGGCGGTACGGTCCTTCAGCGGCGCCGACGACCAGGTCGCGGCCAATCTGCTCGGCGGGTTCGCGCTCGCCACGATGGTCCCGCTGATCGGCGTCATCGCGGGCACCGGAGCCATCGGGCCCGAGATCGACGACGGCTCGATCGTCTATCTGCTGGCCAAACCGGTGAAACGCCCGACGATCATCCTCACCAAGCTGATCGTGGCGATCGCGGTGACCATGGCCTTCTCGGCCGTCCCCACCTTCATCGCCGGAATGATCCTCAACGGCAACGGCCAGCAGATCGCGATCGCCTACACGGTCGCGGCCCTGGTGGCCTCGATCGCGTACGCGGCGGTCTTCCTGCTCCTGGGCACGGTCACCCGGCACGCGGTGGTCTTCGGCCTGGTCTACGCGCTGGTCTGGGAGAGCCTGTTCGGCAACCTGGTCCCGGGCGCGCGCACGCTGAGCGTCCAGCAGTGGTCGCTCGCCCTCGCCGAGCGGATCGGCACGAACGGCTTCATCACCTCGGACGTCGGCCTGCCGGCCGCGGTCGTGCTGCTGACGGCGGTCACGGTCCTGGCGACCTGGTACGCGGGCCAGAAGCTGCGGACCCTGAAGCTGGCCGGGGAGGAGTGAGGCGCTGGGGGGGTGACGCGCGCCGAGGTGTGAACTCCGGAGCAGGTGTCACCCTCCCGCGACCCGGGCGGCGGTCTTCCGGCCCCGCCCGGGTCATCATCGAGGGATGACGACGCTTCACGGTCCGGGCACGCGCCGGGCCCCCGAGCCGGCCCGGCCGGTGCGGGCCTGGGTGCGCTCCTCGCCGGGGACGCACATCTGGCTGCTGGTCATCGCGATCACGAGCATCGTCATCGAACTGTCCAGCCAGGGCCTTGAGCACTATCTGCTGCACCGCAACAGCAGCAACATCCACCAGCTCACCAAGCACCCCGCCCAGTCGTTGTTCACCAGCGCGTTCTGGATCGAGAACCCGTCCTCGTTCCTGCTGTACCTGGTGCTCTTCGAGCTGGTCCACGCGCCGGTGGAGCGCTGGATCGGCACCGTACGGTGGCTGGTCGCGGTCGCCGCAGCCCATGTCGCGGCCACGCTGATCAGCCAGGAAGTGATCCTGTGGAGCATCCAGAACCACGAGGTGCCCAGACGGATGGCGCACGTGGTGGACATCGGGGTCAGCTACGGGCTCGCCGCTTCGGCGGGGCTGCTGGTGTACCGGCTGCCGCAGCCGTGGCGGTGGCTCTACCTCGCGTGCGTGGTCGCGTTCTTCGGGGTCCCGCTGCTGACGGGGGCCACGTTCACGGACATCGGGCATGCGGTCTCGCTGGCCATCGGGCTGGCCTTCTGGCCGCTGACCAGGGGTAAATCGGTGGCTTCGAACGGGCGTGCGGTGCACAGTGGTTGAGGGCCCCAGGGCAGACCGCTTCGAGCGCGCTACGGCGCGGGTCACGCCGGGGCACGGGGATCAGTAAGGGGCGTCCACCCATGGCGGACGCCCCTTACTTCCCCTTACTTCTGCCCGTACAGGCGCTCTCGTAAGGGCGCTCCCGTACGTACGCCCTCACGCGCCCAGCAACTGCTCCAGGACCACCGCGATCCCGTCGTCCTCGTTGGACGCCGTGATCTCGTGGGCGACGGCCTTCAGCTCGTCGTGGGCGTTGGCCATGGCCACGCCGTGCTCGGCCCAGCCGAACATCGGGATGTCGTTGGGCATGTCGCCGAACGCGATCGTGTCCGTCGACCGGCAGCCGAGCCGGCG
Organism: Streptomyces sp. NPDC031265; assembly: GCF_055570295.1. Taxonomy (NCBI): domain Bacteria; kingdom Bacillati; phylum Actinomycetota; class Actinomycetes; order Kitasatosporales; family Streptomycetaceae; genus Streptomyces; species Streptomyces sp. NPDC031265. Next base: position 162,164 of record NZ_JBVIHM010000001.1, on the reverse strand, counting down.
CGCGGCCAGCGACAGGCCCGTCGCCTTGCTCAGGCCCAGCGGAAGCAGCTCCACCACACCCTCGCCCGCCATCACCACGTCGACGAGGCTGCCGACGACCTGGCGCGCGATCCGCGCCAGCGCGTCGTCACCGAGCTCCGGGTGCTGGATGTAGACCTTGTTGAGCGGCGCCGACCACAACTCGGCCACCTGGTCGAAGGCGACGACCGGCAGCGAGCCCTCGTGGACCCGGTAGCCGGGGCCGACCAGCACCTCGCCGTCGAGCCCGTCCCGGCTCGCGGCCAGCGCCAGCGGGCCGACCTCGGCCTCTATCTTCGAGAGCGCGAGCCCCGCCAGCTGGCGGTCCAGCGTCACCGATGTCAGCAGACGGTGCTCGCCCGCGTGGTAGACCTGCGCGCCCTGGCCGCACACCGCGAGGCCCTGGTACCCCAGGTCGTCCAGGATGTGCCGGGTCCAGGGCACCGAGCGGCCGGTCACCACGATGTGGGCCGCGCCCGCCGCGGTGGCCGCGGCGAGCGCTTCACGGGTGCGCTCCGAGACCGTCTCGTCGGAGCGCAGCAGCGTCCCGTCAAGATCGGTCGCGATCAGCTTGTACGGGAACGGCTTCCCCGGGGCGATGCTCACTTGGCGATGGGCTCCAGCACCTCGCGGCCGCCCAGGTACGGGCGGAGCACGGCCGGGACCCGCACGGAGCCGTCGGCCTGCTGGTGGTTCTCCAGGATCGCCACGATGGTGCGCGGCACCGCGCAGAGCGTGCCGTTCAGCGTCGACAGCGGCTGGACCTTGCTCTTGCCGTCGGCGTTGTCGCGCATCCGTACGGACAGCCGGCGCGCCTGGAAGCTGTCGCAGTTGGAGGCCGAGGTCAGCTCGCGGTACTTGCCCTGCGTCGGGATCCACGCCTCGCAGTCGTACTTGCGCGAGGCCGAGGAGCCCAGGTCGCCGGTGGCCACGTCGATCACCTGGAAGGGCAGTTCGAGGCCGGTCAGCCACTGCTTCTCCCAGTCCAGGAGCCGCTTGTGCTCGTTCTCGGCGTCGTCCGGGTGGACGTACGAGAACATCTCGACCTTGTCGAACTGGTGGACCCGGAAGATGCCCCGGGTGTCCTTGCCGTACGTACCGGCCTCGCGACGGAAGCACGGCGAGAAGCCCGCGTAGCGCAGCGGCAGCTTGTCCGCGTCGAGGATCTCGTCCATGTGGTACGCGGCGAGCGGGACCTCGGAGGTGCCGACCAGGTAGTAGTCGTCCTTCTCCAGGTGGTACACGTTCTCCGCGGCCTGGCCGAGGAAGCCGGTGCCCTCCATGGCGCGCGGGCGGACCAGTGCCGGGGTGAGCATCGGGATGAAGCCGGCCTCGGTGGCCTGCGCGATCGCCGCGTTGACGAGCGCGAGCTCCAGGAGCGCGCCGACACCCGTCAGGTAGTAGAAGCGCGAGCCGGAGACCTTGGCGCCGCGCTCGACGTCGATGGCGCCCAGCGCCTCGCCGAGCTCCAGGTGGTCCTTGGGCTCGAAGCCCTCGGCCGCGAAGTCGCGGACGGTGCCGTGCGTCTCCAGGACGACGAAGTCCTCCTCGCCGCCGACCGGCACGTCCTCGTGGACGATGTTGCCGAGCTGGAGCAGGAGGCGCTTGGCCGCCTCGTCCGCCTCGTTCTGCTCGGCCTCGGCGCTCTTGACGTCGGCCTTGAGCTGCTCGGCCTTCTGCAGGAGCTGGGCGCGCTCCTCGGGCGAGGCCTTGGGGATGAGCTTGCCGAGCGCCTTCTGCTCGGAGCGCAGCTCGTCGAAGCGGACGCCGGACGACCTGCGCCGCTCGTCGGCTGAGAGCAGGGCGTCGACGAGCGCGACGTCCTCTCCACGGGCGCGCTGGGAGGCGCGAACACGGTCGGGGTCCTCACGGAGCAGGCGAAGGTCAATCACCCCTCCAGGCTACCGGTGCGGATCCCTGGCACCCCACCGGATATCCCCGCCACGCCCGTTCCGCGTGTTGGTTTGCCCGAATTGACCGTATTGAGAAATGTGGCGGGGGAATTCCGGGACGGGCGTCAATAAAGGCAGTCCTTTTCCCTGAAAAGGGGTGCTTTCCGGACTTTCGTTGACCCGAATCCCTTGCGGCTCAAGGGGCTTGTCCACAGAGGCGTCCGGGTCGGGAAAGTTATCCACAGGGTGTGGGGACTTCCTGTGGACCGCCAGGAAGATCCCTTCCGTGGCGCGATGCGGGGCCAAGGATTCCCAGTTCGCACCCCTACCACACACTCATTCGGGTGGGAATTGCTCGCCCTAAAGAGTTGATCGAGGGAATTGGGGTGACATCGTCCCTGCTGATCTTCTGTGGACGGATGTGTCGTCACTAGAGTTATTTGTCGACTCTGTCTGGTTACGTTGTCGACTTACCCACAGGTCGAGAAGAGAGCCTGTGGATAACTTTTGTGGACAGTGAAAATCAGCAGGTAGGACCGCGGGCGGAGCCGGTGGAAAACGTGCTCAGGCCCGGCCGTCCTGGCTGCGGGCCAGCCACTCCGCCGCCGCCACGAACTCGGCGTCCGAGGTCCCCGGCCGTACCGTCCGCACCTCGTCGGCCGTCACGCCCGCACGCGGGTACGAGCCGAGGAAGCGCACCTTCGGGCAGATCCGCTTCAGCCCCATCAGCGCCTCGCCGACGCGCCGGTCCGAGATGTGGCCCTCGGCGTCCACCGCGAAGCAGTAGTTGCCGATGCCCGCACCCGTCGGCCGGGACTGGATGAGCATCAGGTTGACCCCGCGTACGGCGAACTCCTGGAGCAGTTCGAGCAGCGCGCCCGGGTGGTCGTCGCCCAGCCAGATCACCACGGACGTCTTGTCCGCCCCGGTCGGCGCGGCCGGCCGGGCCGGCCGGCCCACCAGGACGAACCGCGTCTCCGCGTTCTCCGCGTCGTGGATCTCGGTGACCAGTGGCACCAGACCGTACGTCGCCGCCGCGAACTCGCCCGCGAACGCCGCGTCGAACCGGCCCTCCTGGACGAGGCGGGCGCCGTCCGCGTTGGACGCGGCCGACTCCCACAGCGCCTCGGGCAGATGCGTACGCAGCCAGTTGCGCACCTGCGGCTGGGCCACCGGGTGCCCGGTCACCGTCTTGACGTCCGACAGCTTCGTCCCCGGCCGCACCAGCAGCGCGAAGGCGATCGGCAGCAGCACCTCGCGGTAGATCATCAGCGGCTCGCCGGAGGCCAGCTCGTCCAGGGTCGCGGTGACCCCGCCCTCCACCGAGTTCTCGATGGGCACGAGCGCGGCCGCGGCCTCCCCGTTGCGTACCGCGTCGAGCGCGGCGGGCACGGACACCATCGGTACCAGCTCACGGGTCGCCGCCTCCGGCAGCGTGCGCAGGGCGGCCTCGGTGAAGGTGCCTTCGGGACCCAGATAGGTGTATCGCGTGGCGGACATACTCGTCACCCTAATGGCCTGCCGTCACGGGCGAGGGCCGTCTCGACCGGTCAGGACTCCAGCAGCAGCTGGCCCACGTACTCGCCCGCGCGCGGGCCGCCGGGCACCGCGAACAGGCCGCTCGACTCGTGCCGGATGAACGCCGACAGCGCGTCGCCCCGGTCGAGCTTGCGCTGCACGGGCACGAAGCCCCGCAGCGGGTCGGCCTGCCAGGCGACGAACAGCAGGCCCGCGTCCGGCACCCCGTCCGCCGAGAAGCCGTCGTGGTACGAGAAGGCGCGCCGCAGCATCGCCGCGCCGCCGTTCTGCTCGGGCGCGGAGATCCGGGCGTGCGCGTTGTCGGGGATGACCAGCTTGCCGTCCGGGCCGAACTTGTCGAGCTGCATCGCGGTGGTCTCGGTACCCCCCGAAAGAGGGGCGCCGTTCGCCTTCTTGCGGCCGATCACCTGCTCCTGCTGGGCGAGCGGCACCTTCTCCCAGTCGTCCAGCAGCATCCTGATCCGGCGCACCACCGCGTACGAGCCGTTCGCCATCCACGCCGGCTTCCCGCTGTCCGGGACGAAGATCCGCTTCTCGAAGTCGGGGTCGGAGGGCTTGGGGTTGCCGGTGCCGTCGATCTGGCCCATCAGATTGCGGGCCGTCATCGGCTTCTTGGTGGCGCCGGGCGTCCGGTTGAAGCCGTTCATCTGCCAGCGCACCCGGGCCGCCGCGCCCGCGTCCTTCTGGAGCGCGCGCAGCGCGTGGAAGGCCACCAGGGCGTCGTCCGCGCCGATCTGCACCCACAGGTCGCCGTTGGAGCGCTTGGCGTCCAGCCGGTCCGAGGAGAAGTCCGGCAGCGGGTCCAGCTCGACCGGGCGCTGCGCCACCAGGCCCGTACGGTCGAAGAACGTGCGGCCGAAGCCGAAGGTGACGGTGAGCGAGGACGGGCCCGCGTCCAGCGCGACCCCCGTGTCCGCGCCCGTCGCCGCGCCCGCCATCAGCGCCTTCGCCGTCGCCGACCAACGCCGCAGCAGCGCCGCCGCCTCCTTGCGCCCGGCGCCGGGTGCGAGGTCGAAGGCGACCAGATGGCCGCAGGCCTGAACCGGCGTGGAGATCCCCGCTTGATGTTTCACGTGAAACGGGACCTCGGTGGAGCCGACCGAGGACAGCTCGGTGGCCCCCGACCCGTTCGACTCGACGGCGGCGTGGACGAGCGCGCCGCCCGTCGCGCCCAGTGCGACACCGGCCGCGCCCACCGCTCCCACCGTGCCGAGCAGGCGCCGACGGGTCATGTCGAGGGACTCGCCGGTGTCTTCGGCGCTCTTGTTGATCTGGTCCGTCATGTGGTCGTACTCAGCCGATCTTGATGTTCTTGTCCACGGTGACCTGGTCGATGTCGGAGGTCCGCACGGTCACGGACACCTGCCACTCGCCCGGCATCGGAAGCTGGACGCCGCTCGCGCTCCAGTGTCCCCGGGTGATGCGCTCGGGCTCTACGGGCAGCGGGCCGATCGCCTTGGCGGTCAGCGTGAACGCGACCTTCACCTCGGCCGCGTCCAACGGTTTGGCCGCGGCGTCGTCCGTCCACACGTGCATCTCGTTGGCGCCGGTGCGGCCCGGGTCCAGGGTGAGGCGGACCGTGCCCTTGCCGTTCTTGCCGCCGGTGTCGAAGGGGATGCGGATGCTGATCGGCCGGTCCGGCACGGCCACCTGGGTGGTCGACTGGGCGGCGGCCGCAGCCTCCTGCGTACGCCCCGGCTCGGTCGACGACAGGATCGTCGCCACGGCGAGCACCGCCACCGCGACCCCGGCCTCGGTGAGCACCGAGCGCCGCAGCCCCGACCGCTGCGGGTCGGCGTCGCGGATGCGCTTCTCGCGCGCGACCGTCACTGCGGCCTGCTGGCGGGCCAGCTGCTGGGCGCGCTTGCGGTCGGCCGGGTTCTTGGCGTCGTCGGGCACGGTCACCGGCTCCGGCTCCTCGGAGAGCTCCGGCTCGGCCGCGCGCTGCTCGACGATGGACGCCGCCTCGGCCTCGGGGGCCGCGTGCTCGGAGAGCTGCCCGGTCCAGCGGCGCGAGATGTACGCGGCGGAAAGGAGCACCGCGATCAGTCCGGCCTTGACGAGCAGCAGCTGCCCGTAGCCGGTCCCGGTGAGCGCGGACCAGGAGCCGACCTGCCGCCAGGCCTGGTAGACGCCGGTCGACACCAGGACGGTCACGCTCCAGAAGGCGATCCGGGAGAACCGCCGCACCGCCGCCCGCTCCACCGCGGGCGTCAGGTGCAGCGCCACCAGCAAGGTCGCGAGCCCGCCCAGCCAGGTCGCCACGGCCAGCAGGTGCACCACCGCGACGGGCATCGCGAGCGCCGTCTGGATGCCGGTCGAGGCGTGCTCGGCGAGCGCCCAGGTGGCGGCGATGCCGGCGGCCACCACGAAGCCGCCGATGGCGAGCCCGTAGGTGAGGTCCTTCTTCTCCTCGTCCTCGCGCTTGGCGTACGCGCCGAACAGTACGGAGATGAACAGCGCGGCGGCGCTGAGCAGCAGCAGCCGGGAGCTGAGCGCGGCACCCGACTTGGTCTGCAGGACCGCCTTGAGCCCGTCGAGGTCGAAGGCGTCCGAGAGCTGCCCGGAGCCGGTGTAGGGGGTCCGCAGGAGCAGCAGCGCGATGGTGGCAGCGGTCATCGTCAGCCAGCCGCCGACAACGAGCCGCTGCACCGGGCGCACCGAGGCGCCCCGCTGCCAGCACGCCAGGATGAAGGCGCCGCCGCCGGCGAAGAGGATGAAGCCGGCGTACGCGGCGTAGCGCATGGTGTCGTACAGCGCGCCCACCAGACCGCCGCCGACGTCCGGGGCGGACAGCGAGACGGTGGTCTTGGAGGGGGCGCCGATGGAGAACGTGAAGGCGCCCGCGACCGGGTGGCTGTCGGCCGAGACGGCCTGCCAGGCCACGGTGTAGGTGCCCTTGGGCAGCCCGTCGCGCAGGCTCACTCCGTACTTCACGATGGAGCCGCTGCACAGGTTGAGCAGTTCGCCGGTGTCGGCGCGCTTGCCGTTCGGGTCGAGGACCCGGATGGACTTGTCGTCCATGGCGACCTGCTCGGAGAAGGTGAGGTCGACGTCCTTGGGGGCGGAGGCGACCACCGCCCCGTCCTTCGGATTGGTCGCGGTGACCGCGGCGTGCGCCGAGGCGGGCGAGGCGGTCGCGAACACCGCGCCGAGCAGGGCGGCCGCGACGAGCAGCAGCCGGGCCAGGGCGGTTCCGAAGCGTGGGGCGGTGGCCGTCATCGTCTGTTCAGTCCCTCATCCCTCAGTGGTGCTTCGGGTTGTAGGTGGATTCCTTGACCGGCAGTTCGACCCGGACCGTGCCGACCTTCTCGAAGTGCAGGTCGACGGCGACCTTGTCGCCCGGCTTCGGCTTCTTCTTGAGGCCCATGAACATGATGTGGTTGCCACCGCGTTCGAGGTCGAGCTCGCCGCCCGCCGGGATGTCGAAGGTCTTCACCTCCCGCATCTTCTGGTCCTTGGTCGCGTGCATCGTGATGTCGTCCGAGACGTCACTGGTGACCTTGGTCAGCTTGTCCGCGGTCTTGCCGTCGTTCTTCACTACCAGGAAGCCGCCGGCCATGTCCGCGCTCACCGGCTCCGGCATGAACGCCTGGCCGATCTTCAGGTTGGGCGTGCCGTCGGAGCTGTCGGACGAGCAGCCCGCCAGCGCCATCCCGGCGGTCAGGGCTATGGCGGAGACGAGAGTGGTGCGGCGGTTCACGGGTTTTCTCCAAGAACGATCTTCGGCAGGTCCTTCGTGTAGTCCTCTGGGGTGGCGGTGTCGCCGTACAGGACGTACCCCTGGTCCGTCTTCGGCGAGAAGGCGATGACCTGGGCGCCGTGCATGGACACGACGTTCCCGTCCTTGTCCTTCGTCGCCGGGTCGATACCGATGCCGATCGAGCGGGCCCCGGCCTGGATGGTCGGGAAGTCACCGGTCAGACCGATGAACGACGGGTCCAGCCCCTTGAGCCACTTGCCGAGCGACTCGGGGGTGTCCCGGTCGGGGTCGGTGGTCACGAAGACGACCTGGAGCTTGTCCTGGTCGGCCTTGGGCAGGCGCTTCTTGGCGATGGCGATGTTGCTCATCGTCAGCGGGCACACGTCGGGGCACTTGGTGTAGCCGAAGTAGATGAGGGTCGGCTTGCCCTTGGTCCGCTCACGGAAGTCGAACTTCTTGCCCTGGGTGTCGGTCAGGACGAAGTCCGGCTTGGTGAACGGCCGGTCGAGCACGGTGCCGGCCTTGTTGCTGGTGTCGGCGGAGACATCGGTGACGGGGCTCTTGGCCTTGTCGTCGCTGCCACCGCACGCGGTCAGGGAGAGCGCCGCCGCCACCGCGAATGCGATGGCAGCCGGCACGTACTTGGTGCGCATGGGGAAAGTTTCCGGTCGGGGGGAGGGGCCTGGCGGGGATTACGCGGCCCGGCGGCGCCCGGCGAGCACGCCGAAGGCCACACCGGCGACGCCGACGACGATGCCCACGACGCCCAGGACGCGCGCGGTGTTGTCGGTGTCCTTGGAGTCCGAGGCGGCCTCGGTCTTCTTGTCGTCGTGCCCGGCCATGTCGTCCTTCTTGTCGTCGGACGCGGGCGCGGCTCCGCCGTGGTGGTCGGCGGCGGCGGCGGACAGCGTGAGCACCGGCGCCGGGTTCGCCGGCTCCTCGGCGCCCTGCTTCTGCTCCTCGATCCAGCGGACGGTCTCGCCGTTGCTGTACGTCTGGACGGCCTTGAAGACCAGCTTGTCGGTGTCGGTGGGCAGCGCGCCGATGGAGAGCGGGAACTTCTGGAAGTAGCCGGACTCGATCTTGCCGCCGCTCCAGGTCACCTTGGTGACGGCCTCGTTGATCTGCTTGCCGTGCACCGTCAGCGGCTTGTCGAGCTTGGACTTGGTGACCTCGACGGTCCAGCCGGGCAGGGCCTGGGGCTGCACGGACGCCAGCGGGTGGTCGGCCGGGAAGTTGACCTCAAGCTTCACGGTCTGGGCGTCGTCGCGCTCGTTGGGCACCTTGAAGTTGACGACGGCGTAGCCGCCCTTCGCGGCCGCGCCCTCGGGCTGCACGCTGACGTGCGCGAGGGCCGGGCCGGCCAGCATCAGGACGGACGAGGCGGCGACGGCACCGGCGATGGCGATACGACGGGAAACGTTCATGGCGGAGACACTCCAGTCAGCAGGAAGGTAAGTGGTGACGGCCCGCAGCGCAGATGCGCGCGGACTCCACGGACCACTCCTGGGACGGGTGTTGTCTGGTGCGTTACGGAGTGGGCCGCGTCAGGCTGCGAGGGTGTATACGGCGGGCGGCCCGCGCCTGATCACCGAGTGCTGAAGTGCTTCCCCGGCCGGCGGCAGGGGGGTGGCGAGCCGGGCGAGCGGAAGGCGCGGGCCGTGCCCAGGCGCCCCCGGCAGACCGGCACGCAGAGCCCGTACGAGCGCGAGAGCGGCGCGCAGCGAACGTGCGCACGCCCCTTCGGCGGCAGTCGTGGCGGCCTGAGCGGAGAGCCGCACCAGACGGAAGAGCGCGGCCTCGCCGCGCCGCAGCAGCCAGCCGGTCAGCAACGCGGCCAGCAGATGGCCGAGGAGCATCGGGAGCGAGGGGAACAGTCCGGCCAAGGCGCTGTGCGCCGAGCCGGAATCGGTCATCCCGGGCATTCCGGTCATGCTCGTCATGGGGCCGTGTGCGGCGGAGGCGGCACCGGAGGGCGGGCGCAGGCCCGCGTCGGTGACGATCCGTCGCGCGTCCGAGGCCGTCAGCTGGGCCGACGCGGCCGGGCCGCAGACCAGCTTGGCGGCGAGCCGCAGCAGCGAGGTGTCGCCGGGTGCCCCGTTTCCGGAGGCGGCGGCCGTGTGCTGGCCGATGCCGAACAGGACGTGCAGCCCGAGCTGTCCGGCGGCCAGGGCGCCCGCGATGGACGGCAGCGCGCGCTCCCGTCCGGCGAGCGGCGCGGCGGCCGCGAACACCCCGAGGAACCCGGCGAGCAGCGTCCACCACGGGACCGTCGCACAGGCGGCCAGGACGTGCCCGAGCGCGGACAGCATGACGCAGACCGCGGCGAAGACCGCGGCCCTCAGCAGCCGGAGACCGGCGCCTGCGTCGGTGTGTCGGGCGTGTCGGGCAGACATGGCGGGGCCATCATCGCACCAGCCTTAGCCGTCCCATACGGCAGGTCCACAAGGTGCCGTATTCCTGTGATGATCACATCCGTCCCCGGCTGTCCGGAACCTGACGGGGTGGCCGTCCGCCGCGTCCATACACCGGCACGGGGGGCGCATACATCCGCCGAATGAGCGCTATCACGTCAAGTCCGTGCTTACGAACCAAGGGTTGCGGCAATACGTAGGGGTATGTCGAGCCGCAGCCAGGAGGCCGGAGCATGAGCATCTGGTGGTCACTCCATTTGCGGCGCGAGGCCGCGAGCGTTCCGCTCGCACGTCGTCTACTGCTCGGCACCATGGAGACCGCGGGCGTCGATCCGGACATCTCCTACGACCTGTCGGTCGCACTCGGTGAAGCGTGTGCGAACGCGGTCGAGCACGGTGGGGACGAAGGTTCCGGCACCTCGGCGGCGTACCGGGTGACCGCGTATCTGGATGGCGAGAAATGCCGTATCGAGGTCGCCGACTCGGGGCCGGGCTTTCCCGTACGACGAGGCCGTCGCACCGCAGCACGGATGAACAGCACATTGGGATCCGCCATGGCGGAGCAAGGCAGAGGACTCTGCCTGATCGAACAGCTCGCCGACCACGTCCACTTCGGCAACCGGCCGGGCAGAGGCGCCGTGGTGAGCTTCGACAAGATCCTGAAATGGCGGGAAGGCGCCCTCCTCAACGTCTCGTGAGGGTCCCGTGCGGTGAGTAGAGCTACTCATCCGTCCCCCCTACGCGCGCGTGGGGGAACAGGCGGACACGACGGAGGCGTGAACGGCGCCATGAGAAGAGCCCGGCCTCCGCGAGGGGCGACCGGGCTCCGGCACTCGTGGCGGCGTCAGCCCTGCTTGACCCGCGCCATCCACGCCTCGACCTCGTCGGCCCGGCGCGGCAGCGAGGCCGACAGGTTCTCGTTGCCGTCCTCGGTCACCAGGATGTCGTCCTCGATCCGGATGCCGATGCCCCGGTACTCCTCGGGCACGGTCAGGTCGTCGGCCTGGAAGTACAGACCCGGCTCGACGGTCAGGCACATGCCCGGCTCCAGGTCGCCCGCGACATACGTCTCGGTGCGCGCGGCGGCGCAGTCGTGGACGTCCATGCCGAGCATGTGGCCGGTGCCGTGCAGGGTCCAGCGGCGCTGGAGGCCGAGCTCCAGGACCTTCGCCACGTCCAGGTCGCCGAAAAGGCCCCACTCGACGAGCTTCTCGGCGAGGACGCGCTGGGCGGCGTCGTGGAAGGCGCGGTACGGGGCGCCCGGCTTGACCGCGGCGATACCGGCCTCCTGGGCCTCGTACACCGCGTCGTAGATCTTCCGCTGGAGCGGCGAGAACGTGCCGTTGATCGGCAGCGTGCGCGTGATGTCCGCGGTGTACAGCTCGTTGGTCTCGACGCCGGCGTCGAGCAGGAGCAGCTCGCCGGGGCGCACGGCGCCGTCGTTGCGCACCCAGTGCAGGGTGGTGGCGTGCGGGCCGGCCGCGCAGATCGAGCCGTAGCCGATGTCGTTGCCCTCGACGCGGGCGCGCAGGAAGAACGTTCCTTCGATGTAGCGCTCGCTGGTCGCCTCGGCCTTGTCGAGCACCTTGACGACGTCCTCGAAGCCGCGCGCGGTGGCGTCGCAGGCCTTGCGCAGCTCGGAGACCTCGAAGGCGTCCTTGACCAGACGCGCCTCGGACAGGAACTCCCGCAGCTCCTCGTCGCGCTCGGCGGTGACCTTGTCGGTGAGCGCCGCCTCGATGCCGGCGTCGTGGCCGCGCACGTTGCGGACCGGGCCGGTGGCCTCCTTGAGCGCGGCGGCCAGCTCGCGGACGTCCTTGGCCGGGATCCCGAGGAGCTGCTCGGCCTCGCCCAGCGAGTGGCGCCGGCCGACCCACAGCTCGCCCTGGCCGTCCAGCCAGAACTCGCCGTTCTCCCGGTCGGAGCGCGGCAGCAGGTAGAGCGTCGCCTCGTGGCCGTCACCCTTGGGCTCCAGGACGAGCACGCCGTCCTGGGTCTGGTCGCCGGTGAGGTACGCGTACTCGGTGGAGGCGCGGAAGCTGTACTCGGTGTCGTTCGAGCGGGTCTTCAGGTTGCCCGCGGGGATCACCAGGCGCTCGCCGGGGAAGCGCTTGGACAGCGCGGCGCGGCGGTCGGCGGTGTGCGCGGCCTGGGCGATCGGCTCAAGGCCGTGCAGCTCGGTGTCGGCCCAGCCGGACTTCATGTTCTCGGCCAGCTCGTCGGACACGCCCGGGTACAGGCCGTTCTTGCGCTGCTTGATCGGCTGCTCTTCCGACTCGTCCGGGGTCTCCGGGGTGAGCTGCTCGGCCACGGTCTGCCTCCACTTAGTACGACATTGGACCTCCGTCCATCGTACGGGCGGGTGGGAAAGGGTCCAGGGCCGAAGGGCCTGTTACACCCCGTAGGCGACCGCTACCGGAGCCGCGGGCCGTCCGTGGCCTGCGCCGCCGCCCGTCCCCGGCCCGCGGAGCCGCCCGAGCCGCTATGCGAAGCGGGCCGCGAGCAGCACCACGTCCTCGCCGCCGTCCGACGCGTCGAGCCCGCCCGGCAGCACGGTCCGCAGGACGTGGTCGGCGATCGCGCCCGGGTCGTCGCGGGCGGCCCTGGGGACGCTCGCGGCCGCCGTGTGGAGGCGGGCGAAGGCCCGGTCCATCGGGTCGCCGGTGCGGTGGAGCAGCCCGTCGGTGTACAGCAGCACCGTTTCTCCTGCCGCGGGCTGGATCTCCACGCTGGGCGCCTCCCAGCACGCGAGCATCCCCAGCGGCGCGGAGAGCGAGGTCTCCACGTACTCGGTGCGGCGCTCGCCGACGATCAGCGGCGGCGCGTGCCCGGCACCGGCCAGGACGATCTTGCGGCGCGCGGGCTCGCAGTAGGCGAAGAGCGCGGTCGCCGAGCGGGCCGGCTCGGTCAGCCGCAGCAGCAGTTCGAGGTCGGAGAGGACGGCGACCGGGTCCTCGCCCTCCATCACCGCGTACGCCCGAAGACTGGCCCGTAGTCGGCCCATCGCGGCGACGGCGCTCGGCCCGGACCCGGTGACGGACCCGACCGCGAGGCCGAGCGCGCCCTCGGGCAGCGGCAGTGCGTCGTACCAGTCGCCGCCGCCGCGCGGCCCGGTGCGGTGGCGGGCGGCGAGCTGCACCCGCGCCACCCGGGGCAGTCTGCTGGGCAGCAGTTCCTCGGTGACGGTGGCGAGCCGCGTCCGCGCGCGGTCCAGCTCGACAAGCCGGGCCACATGCTCGGCGGCCTGCCGCAGATAGAGCCCGACGAGGTGGCGGCGGCGCTCGGGCGGCTCGGCGGGCTCGTCGTAGAACCAGACCACCGCGCCCAGGCGGCCGCCCGTGTCGGTGGTGAGGGGCAGCGCGTAGCTGGCGGCGTAGCCGAGCCGGGCGGCCACCTCGCGGTGGCGCGGGTCGGGGCCGGGGCCGCTGCCCACCGCGCCGACCAGGTCCGATCCGCCGTCGGCGTCGGGGAAGCCGTCGAGGATCCTGCCGTACGGGGTGGCGCTGCGCGGGACCGTCTCGATGTGGCCGAGGTCGGCGTGGGCGAGGCCGAGGCCGGTGGTGACGGCGGGGCCCAGACCGTCGGCGGGCTCCAGGACGACCAGTCCGCGCCGGGCGCCGACCAGCGCGGCACCGGCCCGCAGCAGCTCGTTGAGGGCGTCGTCGAGCACACAGGTGCGGGAGAGGCGCTCGGTGAGTTCGTGCAGCGTGGTGAGGTCGGAGACCCAGCTGGCCAGCCGGTCCTGGATCACCGCGCAGGGGCCTGCGGGGGAGTCGGGGTTGGATGTGGGCAGAGGCGCAGAAGTGTGCGCGGGGGGCGGGACGGCTGGATCGATTCCAGCCACTTTCGGCAGGCGTGGGGCGCTCATGGCAGTCGGCTTTCCGGCCGGTCGATTCCGCTCAATAGCATCGCAAACCCCCATGTCAATCTGCGCCGCCATCAATGCATCCAGATGTACACGCACAAGTAAGGGGATGTCCAGCATTGTCATAGCGGGATTGTTGGTGTCCGGGGGGTGTTCAACTTGGCGGAAAATTGCCCCCTATGGCCCATCTCTGGGGTCGACTGAGGGCGTTCAAGAGCGCGTCATATCGAGCGGGTTGGGTACGTACTCGGTGATGGCCAGGGGCAGTTGACGATGTCCCGGAACCCGGCGGCGGGCCACGGCGTCTTAGGAGCCGACGGCCGCGCCCCATCCCCGAGTGGCGGGGTTTTTGCACAAGGGACGGCAAGCGCCAGGCGCGCGCCACCCCTCGCCATGCTTTTAATGGTCACAGCCCACGTTCGGTCCTGACGGGTTACCCGTACCGCAGGCTCGCAGAGCTCACAGAGCATATACGCGCAGTGAAGTGATGCACACATGGTGTGATGTGGACCTCGGCGTTCAACGGAAAGGAACGAGCGCTCATGCGCGAGATCCTCGGAAGGCGACGCAGGCTCCGGTTCCGGCGCAGTGAAAGGGCTGCTCAGCTTGGCGCCGCGCTGACCTGCGCGACCGAGTGGAAATGGCCCGTACTCCCAGGTGTGGGACTCAAGGCGGCCGGCGGCCGCGGTGACCGGGGCCGCGGCTGTGCCTGTCCCGACCCCGATTGCGCCGTCCCGGGGGCGCACCCCTTCGACCCGGGGCTGCTCGCGGCCTCGACCGACGAACGCCTGGTGCGCTGGTGGTGGACCAACCGCCCGGCAGCGCCCGTGCTCCTCGCGACGGGTGACAGGGCGCCGTGCGCGGTGAGTCTCCCGGCGGTTGCCGGGGCGCGGGCGCTCACGGTGCTCGACGAGATGGGCATCCGGCTCGGCCCGGTGGTGGCGACGCCCACCCGGTGGTCGCTGCTGGTCGCTCCGTACTCGTTGGAACGTCTGGGTGACCTCCTCTACTCCAAGGACTGGGTGCCGAGTTCGCTCCGTTTCCACGGAGAGGGCGGATATCTGGTGCTGCCCCCGTCCGAGACGGGCAAGGGGCAGGTGCGCTGGGAGCGGGCTCCGCTGCCGGGCACGGCCAAGCCCTGGCTGCCGGACGTGGAGGCGGTGGTGGACGCGCTGGTCGCGGCGTCGACCAGCGCACCGGACGGCGGGTCCCGGCTCGCGTACTGAGCCGGCGACCCGGTCCGCGTACTGGGTCAGCGAACGGGACGCGTGCCGAGTTCCCGCCGGAGCGTGGTGTCACTCATTCGGGTGTGAGAGCGCCCCACTTGTACGGGAAACGGGCGCGCGGATCACCGGGCGCCCGGTTTCCGTCGCTATCTTCGGCCCACCGCAGGAATTCCATGGGATGGGTGGGCCGCCGTGAACCTCCGCATGATCGGTATCGGGGCCGTGGTGGTGTTCGCGGCGCTGCTGCCGCTGGCGGCTTCGGCCGGACCGGTCGAAGAGCCGGATCCGACGGGGGCCGAGTCATCGGGCGGCGATCCCGCCCGGGCCGACCCCACCCCTGCGGTGGCGGCGGGCTCCGGGCCGGCCGACTCCACGGGGTCCGATTCCGTAGGGACCGAATCCGGTGGGTCCGCTTCCGGTGGGCGCGATTCCGCTCGGTCCGGTGGCTCCGGCTCCGTACCGGACGACGCGAAGCAGGCTCCCCACGCGCGCGTGGGCGGTGCGTCCGCCGAGCCGGCCGCCCACTGCGGGCCCGAACTGGTCTCGCCCGACGGCGTCGAGGCGCAGACCTGTGTGCTGACCGAGGGCCGCGATGCCTGGGCGCGCGCCTACTACCGCAATGCCACGGGCGGACGGTTGCGCTCGGTGCTCACCCTGATGGGGCCGGGCGGCCACACCGTACAGACGAACTGTGCCGTCGGTGCGGGAGATCAACCGGGAGTGTGTGAGACCCCGAGAGGGCCTTCGAGGGGAAAACCTGGCGCGTACTCGGCGGTCGCGGAGTTCGCCGGAACGGGCGAGGAAGCACCTCTGCTGCTGCGTTCCGGGTCCAATACTGCCGACGGCGCGGCGCTCAACTCGGCGGCGGACACGGCTCGTTGAGCGGAAAGTGGCCACGTGGGCGCGTGCGGCGAACCGGAAGGGGAAATGGAAGGGCCCGATCGCTGGCGACGGGGGATGCACCAGCGACCGGGCTCTTAGAACGGTAACAAGAGATCTGTCATTCGCAAATTCGATCTCGGTTATTCGGACACCGATTTATCTGCGACTACCGGGAGTTGTGACGCGGGTCACCTGTCCCGTGACAGGAATGGTCACTCTCAGCTCAAGGTCACCTGGCGGTTGGTGAGGCCGCCGCGCGCCCTGCGCTCCTCCGGTGTGAGCGGCGACTCGTCCGCCAGCGCCGCCGTCAGCCGCTCCGCGAACGCGGCGGCCGGCTTCTCGCACTCCTCGGCCGTCATCGAGCTCGGCAGGTCCCAGACCGGAACGGTCAGACCGTGCGCCCGGAAGGAGCCGACGAGCCGGGTGCCCTCGCCGAGCGAGGAGGTGCCGGCCGCGTGCAGCCGGGCGAGCGCGTCCAGAAGGCGCTCCTCAGCGTGCGGCATGACCCACCGGAGGTGGTTCTTCTCGGGCGTCTCGCACCAGTAGGAGGAGTCGACCGACTTGAGCCGTACGGTCGGGATCGCGGCCGCGTTGGCGCGCTCCAGGGAGGCGGACACCTCCGGGGTGGCGTTCTCCGCGTCCGGCACCCAGAACTCGAACCCGCTGTGCACGGCGGGCTCGAACGCGGCGGCCGGGTCCAGCAGGTCCTGGAGCCGGGGGCCCTGCGGGTCGACGCGCTGGGCGGCGACCGGCGTACCCGGCTCCGTCGTCAACGCGCGCGTGAGCGTGTCCGCCAGGTCGCGGCTGATGTCGCCGGACGGCGTGTCGTTCTGCAGGCCGAGCAGCACGGAGCCGTCGTCGCGGCGCAGCGCGGGCCACGCCATCGGCAGGACGGTCGCGAGCGTCACGGACGGCACGCCCTCGGGCAGCCCGTCCTTGAGGGTGAGTTCGACGGTCGCGGCGGGGACCAGCTCGCGCAGCGCGACCCAGTCGCACTCGCCCGTCAGGCCCTCGAACGGGCGCTGGACCAGCTCGGTCACGGCGTGCGAGGCGGCCCGGCCGTGACAGGCCTTGTAGCGGCGGCCGGAGCCGCACGGGCAGGGCTCGCGGGCCCCGACGACCGGAACCTCCCCGTCCTTGAGCTGCGGCGCGGCGGCCTTCGTCTGGGGGCGCTTCTTGGCCATGGTGTGGCTCTCTCCCGGCTGCGGTGGTGCGGTGTCGCTGTGTCGGGCGCGAGCCTAGTCGTACCGGTCGGCGCACGACGTACGCCTCGGTGCAAGTCGTACGGTGCGGTTCGCGTTCGGGGGTGGGCCGTGCGGCTGGGCTCGCGGTGCGGGCGCTCCGGCGGTCCCGTCCGGCGGTGGGGCTCAGTCCAGGCCGTCGACGCGCCGCCCTGCGGCTCGGTACATGCCCCGACGGCGCCCGGGAGCTCAGTTCAGGTCGTCGAAGGCGTCCGCGAAATCCAGTCCGGGCATCGCCACGCGCCCGACGAAGCCGTCCGGGGCGGGCCCGCGGCCGTTCTCGCGCCCCGGTGCGCGGTCGTATCCGGCGGTGATGATCACCCAGACGGTCACCTCACCGGACGCGCTGTCCCGGACGCCCCAGTCCTGGGCGAGCGCGCTGATGATGTTCAGACCGCGGCCCCCGCGCGCGGTGACCGAGGGCGTGGCCGGAATCGGCCTGGTCGGGCCGCCGCCGTCGGTCACTTCGACCGTCAGCCGACCCGCCTTGTCGACACGCCAGGCGGCTCGGACGTCTCCGTCACCCACGTCCGCGTGCCCCAGCGGCCTACCGTGCCGGCAGGCATTGCTGAGCAGTTCGGAAAGGACCAGTACGGCATCGTCCACGACCGGCTCCGACACCCCGCTGCCGAGCAGTTGCTCGCGCATCCGGTGTCTTGCCTTGCCCACGCCCGCAGGGCCGTGGGGCACGGCCATGCTCGACGACGTGGGCACCTCCTGTGCCACCACCAACGCCACCCCCGAGACCTCCTTCACCCCACGCCACGGTGTGGATGCCCCAATGGACTGGACCGGAAACCGGCCAACCGGCGTCCGGTGACGCACTCGTAACGATCGAATACGGACCGAACGCGCCGGTGCACTCCCTGTCACCAGTATTACGGGTGACAGGGAGTGGGGAGGGCGACAAAGGAAGCGGCGCTCCTGCGGCCCTGGTACCGCGCTCCGAGAGGCCCTGAGGATGTCCCGCGCAACTGCCTCAGAGGCGGCCCAGCTGGTGGAGGACCTGCTTCGGACGGTTGGTGATGATGGCCTCGACCCCGAGGCGTACGCACAGTTCGACGTCCTCCGGCTCGTTCACCGTCCAGACGTGGACCTGGTGGCCCGCCGCGTGCAACCGGTCGATGTAGCCGGGGTGATTGCGGACGATCCGCATGCCGGGGCCCGCGATCCGCGCCCCCGCGGGCAGCCGCCCGTCGCGCAGCCGGGGCGACAGGAACTGCATCAGGTAGACGGTCGGGATGTCCGGCGCGGCCGCCGCGACGCGGTGCAGGGAGCGCGCGGAGAAGCTCATGATGCGTACGGGCGAGGTCTCGCCGGCCGGCGGCGGTCCGGCCATTCCGAAGCGCTTGAGCAGGTGCAGCAGCCGGTCCTCGACCTGCCCGGCCCAGCGGGTGGGGTGTTTCGTCTCGATGGCCAGCTCGATGCGGCGGCCCGAGTCGGCGACGAGTTCCAGGAGCCGTTCGAGGGTGAGGACGGAGATGAAGGACGGGTCGCCCCAGTCCGGGCTCTCCTCGCTGTCCTTCCAGGAGCCGAAGTCGAGCGCCGAGAGCTCGGAGAGCTCCAGGGCGGAGACGGCGCCGCGGCCGTTGGAGGTCCGGTTGACGCGGCGGTCGTGGACGCAGACGAGATGGCCGTCGGCGGTGAGCCGGACGTCGCACTCAAGGGCGTCCGCACCGTCCTCGATGGCCTTCACGTACGCGGCGAGGGTGTGCTCGGGCGCGTCCTCGGAGGCACCGCGGTGGGCGACCACCTGGATGGAGGCCCGGTGGGGCGTATGACTGTCGTGCTGCCGTGCTTGGGTCACCGCGTCATCGTGCCACTGCGACGGGGGTGAGGGGCGGCTTGCGGGCGGGCGCCTCGGGGCCGGGTGCGCTGTCCGGCGGCCGGCGTCGGTCCCCGTAGCCGGCGCCTTGTGGGCGCCGTCCTGTGGACGGGAGCACGAATACACAGCTCCTGCTTACAGTGGCCTGACAGCTTGTGGGAAAAGCTGAGGGCTGACATGTGCACACGTCCGCATCGTGCGATACGCGATTGTCGGACCCCTGACGCACCATGGTCGGTGTCGCGTCCCCAAGTCGAAACATACCGACCCCGAGACTGAGTGGAACCGAGGAGAGAGAGCTGTGAGCACCGAGAACGAGGGCACCGCGGCCCCGGCCGTCCCGCCTGCCCCGTCGTCAGCACCGCCCGCGCCTCCCGCCCCTCCCGTGACGTCCGAGGAGGCTGCGGCGCCGTCCCATGCGGCTGAGCACGCCACCCCGCAGGCCGGGCCGGTGGCGCCGTCCTCGGCGGCCGGGCCCGCGGCCACGCGCGCGACGCCGGAGTCCGCCGCTACGTACGCCGAACCCGCGGCCACGCGCGCGACGCCCGAGCCGACGGACGCGCCGGGGGCGGCGAGCGAGCAGGAAGCGACCCCTGTACATGAGCCGGTCTCCGCGCAGGAGTCCGCGCACGAGCCGGTCACCGCGCAGTTGCCCGGCCCGGTGCCGGCCGAGCCGTACGGCGGGGCGCCCGCCACGCACGCGCAGGGGCCCGCCCCGCAGGCGCCGGGCGGCGGCTGGCCGACGCCCCCGCCAGCGCTGCCCGCCTACGGCGGCGGAGGCGGCGGCCCGGTATGGGGCGCGCCCGTGCCCGAGCCGCAGGGCCCGCGCCGTCGCCGCGGCGGCCTGGTCGCGGCCGTCCTGGTGGCCGCGCTGGTCGCGGGCGGCGTCGGCGGTGCCATCGGCTACTGGGCGGCGGACCGCGAGGACGGCTCCGGCGGCTCGACCACGGTCTCGGCGTCCGACGCCCCGAAGGACTTCAAGCGCGACCCGGGCACGGTCGCGGCGGTCGCCGCGAAGGCGCTGCCGAGCGTCGTGACGATCGAGGCGCAGGGCGGCGACGGCGAGGGCGGCACCGGTACCGGCTTCGTCTACGACCGGGAGGGCCACATCGTCACCAACAACCACGTGGTGGCCTCCGCCGCCAACAACGGCAAGCTGACGGCGACGTTCTCCAACGGCAAGAAGTACGACGCCGAGGTGGTCGGCCGGGCGCAGGGCTACGACGTGGCCGTCATCAAGCTCAAGAACGCCCCGTCCAACCTGATCCCGCTCGCCCTCGGGAACTCGGACCAGGTGGCCGTCGGTGACTCGACCATCGCGATCGGCGCGCCCTTCGGCCTCTCCAATACCGTCACCACGGGCATCATCAGCGCCAAGAACCGCCCGGTGTCGTCCAGCGACGGCGCCAACTCCAAGGCGTCGTACATGAGCGCCCTCCAGACCGACGCCTCCATCAACCCGGGCAACTCGGGCGGCCCGCTGCTCGATTCGCGCGGCGCGGTCATCGGCATCAACTCGGCCATCCAGTCGGCCGGCAGCGGCGGCTTCGGCCAGTCGCAGGCGGGCTCGATCGGCCTGGGCTTCGCGATCCCGGTCAACCAGGCGAAGAACGTGGCGGAGCAGCTCATCAAGACCGGCAAGCCGGTCTACCCGGTGATCGGCGCGACCGTCGCCATGGACGAGAAGGGCCAGGGCGCCAAGATCTCCCCGCAGGCGTCCGGCGGCGCCGCGGCCGTGGTGTCCGGCGGCCCGGCGGACAAGGCGGGCCTCAAGCCCGGCGATGTCATCACCAAGTTCGGCGACACGGTGATCGACAGCGGCCCGACCCTGATCAGTGAGATCTGGACGCACAAGCCGGGCGACCAGGTCCAGCTGACGTACAAGCGCGACGGCAAGGAGGCGACGGTCACGGTCACCCTGGGCGAGCGCATGGGCGACAGCTGACCACGGCCGACACGGCAACTGCCCGAGCAACCCCGGCAACTGCCACGGGAGCCCGGCCGATCCCCCGGCCGGGCCTCCGCACCACGATGGCCCTCCGCTAGGCTGTAGCCGCCCCGCCGCCGGTCGGCCCGGGGAAAGGGTGGGTTGCCCGAGCGGCCTAAGGGAACGGTCTTGAAAACCGTCGTGGCGCGAGTCACCGTGGGTTCAAATCCCACACCCACCGCGTGTACGGGCCGTACGGCCTGTGAAAAAAGAGGTGCCCCGGAAATCCGGGGCACCTCTTTTTTGATCCGGGGTTCTGATCCGGGGCGCCTCTTGACGTCGAGTCTCTACGTCGAGGCGCCCGGCCCGTACGGGATCAGACGCTGCCCGCGGCGCGGCGGCGGCGCAGCAGGGTGAAGCCGGCGGCGCCGAGGGCCGTGGCGCCCGTGGCGCCCGCGTACAGCGCGGTCTTGTCGCTGACCTGGTTCTTGTGTGACAGCCGCACTCCTGCGTACGCCTTTGTTTCGTACCCCCGCGTGCGCGACTGCTCCTCAGTACGCCGCCGTCAGCCGCGCCGCCGACGCGATCGTCGCCCGCGCCTCCCGCTCGGTGAGGCCGGTGTGGACCGCGGCGGCGGTGAGGCGGTCGGCCAGGGCGTCGCCGATGCCGTTCTCGTAGGCGCGGCAGGCGGCCCAGAAGAGGCGGGTGTTGCGCTGGCCCTCGTGAGCGGCGAGGACGAACTGCACCAGGCCATGGCCCCGTTCCGTGCCGTACGCCCGGGGTGGGTGGGCGCGCGCCGGGGGCGTGAGCAGATCGAGAAGCGCGTCGGGGCAGGGAGCGGGTGCCAGATGGGCCGTGCCCGGGGCGAGCCGGTAGACGCCGTTGCTGGTCAGCGAGCCGGGGCCGACCAGATAGCCGCCCGCGCCCCGGACGTCGATACCGGGTGCGAGCCGGCTCGCGGAGTTGGGGACGACCCGGTCGGGCGGACCGGTCAGCCAGATGTGCCGCCCGCCGCTCGGCGTGATCACGACGACGGTCTCCGGGATCGTGAACAGGTGCCGCAGCGCCAGGTGTTGGAGGGCCGCCACGGACTCGGGCGGCGGGTCGGCGGCGAGCGGCATGAAGGGCGACGGCGGCGACGGCCGCACCGCCCCCGGCTCGCGCTGGGGCGGAACCGACGCCCCTGCCGCCGTCCCCGTCGGCGAATCCGCCCCAGACCCCGGAGTCGGCCCCGGAGCCGAGGCCGCCGCCGCTCCCACCGGTACGTCTGTCGCCCCGTGCTCCGCCTGGACCGGCTTCATCGTGTCCAGATCGATCCCGATGAGGTGGTGCGGAGGCCGCCCGCAGGCGATGCCGTACCCGGTGGCCCAGGGCGCGGCCGCGAACAGCGCGCGTACCGCCGCCGGGTCCGTGGTCGCGTCGTGCACCCCGTGCCCCGGCAGCCCGCACTCGCCCCGGCAGAGGGCGGGCTGCGGCTCGTCGTGGTGCGGCGAGCGCAGCGCGGGGAGCTTGGAACGGGACAGCGGAATGACGGGGAGCCCGCGCTCGGCGACGGAGAGAGCGTGGGCGAGGGCCAGGGTGGAGGCATGCCGGTCGATGGTGGCCATGCCTTCCATGTTCGTACGAGTGTTCGAAAAAAGGAAGCGGGAAACGGTTCGGGTTCCAAGAGGGGCGGGGAGCGTCCGTGGGTTGGGTGCGACCGGGCGGAGGCGGGGTGCGGGCTGAACCGATCCGGGGCCCGCGCCGGGCGAACACGGGCTCGGGCGGGACGGGGGACGGGTGTGTGGCAGGCGGGGTACGGCTGCCCGCCATCCCGGTGACAGCAGAGTGGCGTGGAAGATTGGCCGAAAGTGCGCCGAAACGCTTCTTCTCCCCTGGGGGCCGGTGTGTGGCGCGGTGCGCCTGGGGCGGCAGGGGGGCTCTGGGGTTTTGGAAGCGCATTGGTGGTTTATCGACATGTCCTCACGCTTGCGAGCGAAACGTACCGACTGGGCTGGTTCGATGGGGATTCGGTGGGCAATTCTGATGTCGCGACGTCGCAGCAGCGTCCGGGGCGGTCGGCCAACTTCCCTGGGGCAAGCCGTACTTCTGGTTCCTGGAGGAATAGACATGGCAAGCATCCGTACCGCCCGCGTCATCGCCGCCGTCGCCGCCCTGCCTCTCGCAGTGGGGCTCTTCACGGGGGTGGCCGCCGCGGACAACGGTTCCTTCGCGGGCCACAGATCGAACGCGGCCGTGGCGACCGTCAGCGGGAGCGGCGTCGGGCACGACAACAAGGGGAACTCGTCCACCACGCAGCAGCAGGCGGTGGGGTCGGGCGCCTCGAACCAGAGCAATACCGCCCAGGTGAACGGCTCCGCCTTCACGGCGATCCGTCAGGACAACGTGTCGGTCAACTTCACCAACCTCTGGTGAGCCGGGGCCCCTCGGGGTCGGGGTCAGGGTCAATGGGGTGAACGACTGCCCGGGTGGCGGCGCTGCGGCGCGGCCACCCGGGCAGTCGTGTGTCCGGATGGCGCCGGGCGGCAGGGGTACGGGCGCGGGCGCAGGCAGAGGTACCGGCACTGGCGCAGGCACTGGCATGAGCATTGACAGGAGAGCCACATCTGACGGACAGTCAGAAACCCCGACCCGTAAGCGTACGTCCGGACTCCGGAGGCCGCCGCCGTGCACCTCGCCCCGACCGAACGCCAGCAGTGTCTGCGCGCCGAACTCCGCTCGTACTTCCGCGCCTTGATGCCGGACGGCGCCGTCGCCGCGCACGGTGGCGATCCGGCGGACGGTGATCCGGCGGCGCAGCGCGCCCTGCTCCGGCGCATCGGCGCCGACGGGATGCTGGGGCTCGGCTGGCCCGTCGAGTACGGCGGCCAGGGGCGCGGCCCCGACGAGCAGTTCGTCTTCTTCGACGAGGCGTACCGCGCGGGCGCCCCCGTCTCGATGGTCACGCTGAACACGGTCGGGCCGACCCTGATGCGGTACGGGACCGAGGAGCAGAAGAGGTACTTCCTGCCCCGGATCCTCGCAGGCGACCTCGTCTTCGCCATCGGCTACAGCGAGCCGGAGGCCGGTACCGACCTCGCCTCGCTGCGGACCCGGGCCGTACGGGACGGCGAGGACTGGCTGGTCGAAGGCCAGAAGATCTTCACCTCCAACGCCCAGAACGCCGACTGGATCTGGCTCGCCTGCCGCACGGACCCCTCCGCGCCCAAGCACCGGGGCATCTCGATCAT
This sequence comes from Streptomyces sp. NPDC031265, assembly GCF_055570295.1. Taxonomy (NCBI): domain Bacteria; kingdom Bacillati; phylum Actinomycetota; class Actinomycetes; order Kitasatosporales; family Streptomycetaceae; genus Streptomyces; species Streptomyces sp. NPDC031265. The sequence goes on along the minus strand of NZ_JBVIHM010000001.1, from coordinate 138,402 downwards.
CCTGGTCCCGACCGACGCGCCGGGCTTCTCGTGGACGCCGATCCGCACCGTGGGCGGCCTGACCACGACGGCCACGTACTACGACGGGATCCGCGTTCCGGCCGGGAACCTGGTCGGCGAGGAGAACGGCGGATGGGGGCTGATCACCAACCAGCTCAACCACGAGCGGGTCGCGCTCGCCGCGATCGGCATGCAGGCCGAGGATTTCTACGAGGCGGCGCTCGCCCGCGCCCGTACCCCCGATCCGGTGAGCGGGCGGCGCAGGGTTGACGAGCCGTGGGTGCGATCCAGGATCGCCGAAACGCATGCCCGGCTGGCGGCGAATCGCCTGCTCAACTGGCGTTTGGTGGGGGATGTGGGGGCGGGTTCGCTGGCCCCCGGCGACGCGAGCGGCGTGAAGTTCATGGGAACCGAATCGGCCGTCGAGGCGTATCGAATGTGCCAGGAGATCACGGGGGAAGCGGCGCTGCTGCGGCGAGGTTCGCCGGGCGCCGTGGGGGACGGGGAACTGGAGCGGATGAACAGGGCGGCACAGATCAACACGTTCGGGGGCGGGGTGAGCGAGGTGCAGCGGGAGATCGTCGCCACGATGCGGCTCGGGATGAAGAGGGGGCGGAGGTAGGTGAGCGAGAACATGTCCGCGCGCCCGGAGGGGCGGTCTGCGGGCGCAGAGAGCTCAGAGAGGCGACCTACGGGTCCGGAGGAGGGGAACATGCGCGGGGAGGGGCCGTCCGCGCGCACGGACCCGGGCGGGCTGTACGGGCGTCTGAAGGCGTACGAGGGGAGGTCGGCGGCGAGCGAGGGCGTCGGCAAGGACCTGGTCAACGAGCCGATGATCAGGCACTGGTGCGAGGCGATGGGCGACACCAACCCGGCCTACCGGGGACCGGACGCGATCGCGCCGCCGACCATGCTCCAGGCCTGGACGATGGGCGGCCTCTCGGGGCACACGGACCGCTCGGGAGCCCACGACGAACTGTTCGCGCTGCTCGACGGCGCCGGTTTCACCTCGGTGGTCGCGACCGACTGCGAGCAGGAGTACGTACGGGAGCTGCGCCCGGGCGACCGGATCACCTATGACGCGGTGATCGAGACGGTCTCGGAGCGGAAGACCACCAAGCTGGGAACGGGCCACTTCATCACCACGCGGATGGACGTGCGGGCGAACGGCGAGCTCGCGGGCACGCACCGCTTCCGGATCCTCAAGTACGCCCCGGCGCGTCGCAAACCCAGGGGGCGGCGCCCGAAACCGGTCGTCAACCGGGACAACGCCGGGTTCTGGGACGGAGTCGCCGCGCACAAGCTGCTGATCCAGCGCTGCACCGACTGCGGTGAGCTGCGCTTCCCCTGGCTGCCGGGGTGCAACGGATGCGGGGCGGCCGAGTGGGACACGGTGGAGGCGAGCGGCGCCGGGACGGTGTTCTCATACGTGGTGATGCACCACCCTCGATTCCCGGGGTTCGCCGTGTCCGACGCCACCGGCGCGGGATCCGGTGCGGGTGGAGACGTCCCGGCCGACCCCGATGGGGACGGGTCGGGCCCGTACGCGGTGGGGCTGATCGAGCTTTCCGAGGGCGTGCGGATGATCAGCAACGTGGTGGGGGTCCCGTACGACAAGGTGCGGGTCGGGATGCCCGTGCGGCTCGAATTCCTGCGAGTCGACGAGGAGTCGGAGCTGCCGGTGTTCCGAGGGGGTGAGGGTGGCTGATGGACTTCACCCCCACCGAGGAGCAGTCGGCCGTCCGTGAGCTGGCCGGGGAGATCTTCGGGGACCTGTCCACCCATGAGCGCCTCACTGCCGCGGGGACGGGGACGGACACCGAGCTGTGGAAGGCCCTGTGCGGCGCGGGGCTGCCTGCGGCCGTCGAGGAGACGGGGCTGCTCGGGCTGGTCCTCGCACTGGAGGAGCAGGGCCGGACCACCGCCCAGGTGCCGTTCGCGGCGAGCTGTGTCTACGGAGTCCTGGCACTGGCCGCCCACGGCTCCGGGGAACAACGCGACCGGCTGCTCCCGGCGCTGAGGGACGGCACCGCGGTGGCGACCGGCGCTTTCCCCGCGCACGGCGGAGTACGGGCCTCGGCGGACGGGGGGCCGACAGGGGAGCTGACCGGAGTGGTGCCGGTGGTCCCCTGGCTGCGGGATGCCACGCACGTCCTGGTGCCGGACGCGGAGCGGGCGTTGTGGTGGATACGGACGGGAGCGCCCGGGACGCGGGCGGAGCCGGTCGAGACGACCGCGCCCTGGTCGGCCGGGCGGCTCACGCTCTCGGGAGCGCGGGGCGAGCGGGTCGGCGGGCCCGGGCCGGGTGCGTACGAGGACGTGCTGGCGACCGCCCGTACCGCCTTCGCCGGATTGCAGACGGGCGTGTGCGCGGGGTCGCTTGGACGGGCGGTGGAGCACACCGGCACCCGTGAGCAGTTCGGGCGGCCGCTCTCGACCAACCAGGCGGTCCTGCTGCGGGCGGCCGACGCGTACATGGAGACCGAGGCGATACGGGTGACCTCGTACGAGGCGGCCTGGCGGCGCGACCGGGCGCTGCCGTACCGCACGCACGCGCTGACGGCGGCCTGGTGGGCGTCCGAGGCGGGCAGAAGGGTCGTCCACACGGGCCAGCATCTGCACGGCGGACTCGGCGCCGACCTGGAGCACCCGGTGCACCGGCATTTCCTCTGGGGACGCCAGATCGACGCCTACCTGGGGTGCGGCGTCGAACTGCTGGAGGAGCTTGGCGGGTTGATCGTCGACGGAGAGGGCGCAACGGGTGTCCCGGACGGAGAGGTGGAGGACGCCTTGAACGGACAGGTCGGACTGGATGGGCAGGTCGGGCAGGACGGAGAGGAGGGCGCGGCATGAAAGCGGGCGACGAGCTGCCACCGCTGGAGATCCCGGTCACCCGGACGCTGATAGTCGCCGGGGCCGTGGCCTCCCGCGACTACCAGGACGTACACCACGACGCGGTGCTCGCCCAGGAGAAGGGGTCCCCGGACATCTTCATGAACATCCTGACCACCAACGGCCTGGTCGGGCGTTACGTCACCGACCACTTCGGTCCCGAGTCACGGCTGCGCTCGGTGCGCATACGGCTGGGGGCGCCCAACCATCCCGGCGACACGATGACCTTGACGGGCACGGTCACCGCAGTGGAGGCGGACACGGCCGAGGTGCGGGTGGTGGGGGCGAACGGGCTGGGCCACCACGTCACCGGGACCGTGACGGTCGCACTCCCCCGGGCCGGGGCGAGCGGTGCCGGGGAGGTGGCGGTATGAGCGTCCGGCGGGCCGACTCGCTCGGGGGGAAGGCGGCGATCGCCGGGATAGGGGCGACCGAGTTCTCCAAGGACTCGGGCCGCAGCGAGCTGAAGCTCGCGGTGGAGGCGGTGCGCGCCGCGCTCGACGACGCCGGGCTCACCCCCGGCGACGTCGACGGCATGGTCACGTTCACCATGGACACCAGCCCCGAGATCACCGTGGCGCAGGCGGCCGGCATCGGTGAGCTGTCGTTCTTCTCGCGGATCCACTACGGCGGCGGCGCCGCGTGCGCGACCGTCCAGCAGGCGGCGCTCGCGGTGGCCTCGGGGGTGGCGGAAGTGGTCGTCTGCTACCGGGCGTTCAACGAGCGTTCGGGGCGGCGGTTCGGGTCCGGGGTACAGCACCGGGAGCCGTCCGCCGAGGGGGCGGCGCTCGGCTGGTCCCTGCCGTTCGGGCTGCTCACTCCGGCCTCCTGGGTCGCCATGGCCGCCCAGCGCTATCTGCACGCCTACGGACTGACGCCCGAGGCGTTCGGGCACGTGGCCGTCGTCGACCGGCGGCATGCGGCGACCAACCCGGCGGCGTACTTCTACGGCAGGCCGATCACGCTGGCCGACCACGCCGCCTCGCGATGGATCGTGGAGCCGCTGCGGCTCCTCGACTGCTGCCAGGAGACGGATGGCGGTCAGGCGATCGTCGTCACGACGGCCGAGCGGGCGCGGGATCTGCGCCGCCCGCCCGCCGTGATCACCGCGGCCGCACAGGGGGCGGGCCGCAGACAGGAGGGGATGACGAGTTTCTACCGGGACGGTCTGACCGGGCTGCCCGAGATGGGGGTGGTCGCGCGGCAGCTCTGGCGGACGTCCGGGCTCACTCCGGCCGAGATCGATGTGGCGATCCTGTACGACCACTTCACCCCGTTCGTGCTGATGCAGCTGGAGGAGTTCGGGTTCTGCGGCGCGGGGGAGGCGGCGGATTTTGTGGCGGCGGACGCGTTGCCGCTGAACACGCACGGGGGACAGCTGGGGGAGGCGTATCTGCACGGGATGAACGGGATAGCGGAGGCGGTCCGGCAGGTCAGGGGACTGGCGGTCAATCAGATACCGGGCGCCGGGCGGGTGCTGGTGACGGCCGGCACGGGTGTTCCGACGTCGGGGCTGGTTCTGAGCACGGAGGACTGAACGCGGCGGGGCGGCGCGGCGCGGCGCGGGGCGGCTGAGCACGGCACGCCGGCCGCCCGCTTCCCGCACACCGGCCACTGGCTTCCCGCGCGTCGACCGCCCGCTTCCCCCACACCGGCCACCCGCGTCCCGTACGCGGGCCACTGGCCCCGCCGCACGCGGACGGCTGAACCTCCGCACACGGAAGGATGATCCTGTCCACGGACGGCTGAGGCGGAGGGCCGAGCGGTGGCCGACAGTAGCTGACGGCCTTTCACTCGCCTTATGCGCAGCCTTACATCGATCCGGCCCTGGTACCTGGGCATCGTCACGCCACCGCTCGCCGTGGCCACCACGCTCGCCGCTCTGCTCACGCTGAGCCCACCCGCTTCGGCCGCACCGGTGCCCGATGTCCCGGCCGTCGCCGCCGCGCCCGAGGCCGCCTCGGGCGTCGACGCTGCCGCCGCCCCGGAGGCTGCCGCGGAGGCCGCCCCGCACGCCGCTCCGGCGGACGCGGTCGACAGTCCTGAGGTGCTGGCGCGGGCCGTGCACTTCAAGGGGGCGGCGTTCGACACCTGTCAGGCGCCGCCGCTGGCGACGATGAAGGCTTGGCGGTCGTCGTCGTACCGAGGGGTCGGCGTCTACTTCGCGGGGCGCGGGCGCGGCTGCCCGAACCAGCTCCACCTCAGCCGGAGCTGGTTGGCGAGTGTGGACGGGATGGGCTGGCGGGTGCTGCCGATCTTCGTCGGCTCGCAGTCGCCGTGCGTGCGGTCGGAGGCGAAGCGGAAGGTGCGGATGGGCAGCGGCTCGGCGGCCCAGGGCCGGACCGAGGGGAGGCAGGCGGCCGACGCGGCCGGGAAGCTGGGCATCCGGCAGGGCAGCGCGCTCTACCTGGACATGGAGGCGTACGACGCGGGCGACTCGGGGTGCGCGCGAACCACGCTGGCGTTCGTCCGTGCCTGGAACCGTGAGGTGCGCGGCCAGGGCTTTCTGCCCGGGTTCTACAGCAGCGCCGCGTCGGGTGTGCGGCACATGGAGCAGGCCCGGCGGGCCGGGCAGTCCGACCTGCCGTCGGTGATGTGGTTCGCGCGGTGGGGCTCCGGGCCGTCCTTGTACGGGGAACCGACCCTGCACGCGGACGCGTGGCAGCCGCACCGGCGCATTCACCAGTACGCGGGGAACGTGACCGAGACGCACGGCGGGCAGCGGCTCGTGGTGGACCGGAACACGGTGGACGCGCCGGTCGCGCGGTTCCAACCCTGACGAGCCCGGGGGCGTCCTCCACCTTCAGGAGGTGCAGTCACCCCTACCCGTACAACCTGAGAGGGACCCAGCTTCGCGACCTGGGGCCGATCCGTGGCGTAGCGGGCGCTCCTAGCGTGGAGGCATGACCACGCCTGTCTGCAACAGCGCCTCCCGGGCGGCGACGCCGTACCCGTCGTTCGCCTCGTACATGCGGGCCCGAGGCCCCGTGCTGCTGCGCACCGCACGCTCGCTTACCGCGAACCCGAGCGACGCCGAGGACCTGCTGCAGACGGCCCTCACCAAGACGTACGTCGCCTGGGACCGGATCGAGGACCATCGCGCCCTCGACGGCTATGTGCGCCGTGCGCTCCTCAACACCCGGACCTCGCAGTGGCGCAAGCGCAAGGTGGACGAGTTCGCCTGCGACGAGCTGCCCGAGCCGGAGACGGTGCCGGAGCCGGATCCGGCCGACCAGCAGGTTCTGCACGACGCGATGTGGCGCGCCGTGATGAAGCTGCCGGACCGCCAGCGGGCGATGGTCGTGCTGCGGTACTACGAGGACCTGAGCGAGGCGCAGACCGCCGAGGTGCTGGGGGTCTCCGTCGGCACGGTGAAGAGCGCGGTCTCCCGGGCGCTGGGCAAGCTCCGCGAGGACCCGGAGCTCACCCCCGTCCGCTGACCGGAAACCAGGCGGCCGATCCCGGGCGCAGGGGCCCGCGCACCGCGTGACCTTGGTCTCGTGGGTGATTCATTACCTCCGGGTAGTGACATACCGCGCGGTACGTGAGCAGAATCGGGACACCCCTATCGCCACGTGGCGCACCGTAGCGCCCCTCGGGAGGCCGCCGTGCTGAGCACCATGCAGGACGTACCGCTGCTGATCTCGCGGATCCTGACCCACGGGTCGACGATCCACGGCAAGTCGCAGGTCACGACCTGGACCGGCGAGGCGGAGCCACGGCGCCGCAGCTTCGCCGAGATCGGGGGCCGGGCCGCACAGCTGGCACATGCGCTGCGTGAGCTCGGCGTCGAGGACGGCCAGGCGACCGCCACCCTGATGTGGAACAACGCCGAGCACGTCGAGGCGTATCTCGCGATCCCCTCCATGGGCGCGGTGCTGCACACGCTGAACCTGCGGCTCCCGGCCGAGCAGCTGATCTGGATCGTCAACCACGCGGCCGACCGCGTGATCATCGTCAACGGTTCGCTGCTGCCGCTGCTCGCCCCGCTGCTGCCGCATCTGCCGACCGTCGAGCACATCGTGATCTCCGGGCCCGGCGACCGTTCGCTGCTCGACGACATCGACGGCGCGGGGCCGCAGGTGCACGAGTACGAGGAGCTGCTCGCCGGCCGCCCGACCTCGTACGACTGGCCGCAGCTGGACGAGCGCAGCGCCGCCGCCATGTGCTACACCTCCGGCACGACGGGCGACCCCAAGGGCATCGTCTACTCGCACCGTTCGGTCTATCTGCACTCGATGCAGGTCAACATGGCCGAGTCGATGGGGCTCACGGACAAGGACACGACCCTGGTCGTGGTGCCGCAGTTCCATGTGAACGCCTGGGGGCTGCCGCACGCGACCTTCATGACCGGCGTCGACATGCTGATGCCGGACCGCTTCCTGCAGCCGGCGCCGCTCGCCGAGATGATCGAGCGCGAGAAGCCCACACACGCCGCCGCCGTGCCGACGATCTGGCAGGGGCTGCTCGCCGAGGTCACCGCGCGCCCCCGGGACCTCACCTCGATGGTGAGGGTCACCATCGGCGGCGCGGCCTGTCCGCCCTCGCTGATGGAGGCGTACGACAAGCTCGGCGTCCGGCTCTGCCACGCGTGGGGCATGACGGAGACATCGCCGCTGGGCACCATGGCCAACCCGCCGGCCGGGCTCACGGCCGAGGAGGAGTGGCCGTACCGGATCACCCAGGGCCGTTTCCCGGCGGGCGTCGAGGCGCGGCTGGTCGGTCCCGGCGGGGACATCCTGCCCTGGGACAACGAGTCGGCGGGTGAGCTGGAGGTCCGGGGCACCTGGATCGCGGGCGCGTACTACGGCGGCGCGGGCGGCGAGGACTTCCGCCCCGCCGACAAGTTCAGCGAGGACGGCTGGCTGAAGACGGGTGACGTCGGCGTGATCAGCGCCGAGGGTTTCCTGACGCTCACCGACCGCGCCAAGGACGTCATCAAGTCGGGCGGGGAGTGGATCTCCTCGGTCGACCTGGAGAACGCGCTGATGGCCCACCCCGAGGTCGCCGAGGCCGCGGTCGTCGCGGTCCCCGACCAGAAGTGGGGCGAGCGCCCGCTCGCCACGGTCGTACTGAAGCCGGGGGCGACGGCCGACTACGCGGCCCTGAAGGAGTTCCTCTCCCGGTCCGTCGCGAAGTGGCAGCTGCCGGAGCGGTGGACGATCGTCGAGTCGGTGCCGAAGACGAGCGTGGGGAAGTTCGACAAGAAGGTGATCCGCAAGCAGTACGCGGCCGGGGAGCTGGACGTCACGGAGCTGCGCTGACGAGTGCGCTGACGGTGGCCGGGTGAGGTGGGACGGGCCATGTTTCACGTGAAACGTGGCCGATGGAGTGGGCTGGGGTGTGTTTCACGTGAAACATGCCCCGGCCCACTCCTGTTCGGCGTCGGTCAGTTGGTGCCGATCTTCGCGAGCAGATCCACGATCCGGCCCTGGACCTCGGTGCTCGTCGAGCGCTCGGCCAGGAACAGCACCGTCTCCCCCGCCGACAGCTTCGGGAGCTCCTGCTGGTTGAGGCCCGCCGAGGTATAGACGACGAGCGGGGTGCGGTTCAACTGTCCGTTCGCGCGCAGCCAGTCGACGATCCCGGCGCGGCGGCGGCGTACCTGCATCAGATCCATCACGACCAGGTTGGGCCGCATCTGGCCCGCCAGCGTCACGGCCTCGGTGTCGGTGGCTGCGCGGGCGACCTGCATGCCGCGCCGCTCCAGGGTGGCCGTCAGGGCGAGGGCGATCTCCTCGTGCTCCTCGATCAGCAGGACCCGGGGCGGGTGCTGCTCGCTGTCGCGGGGGGCGAGGGCCTTGAGGAGTACGGCGGGGTCGGCGCCGTACGCCGCCTCGCGTGTCGCCTGTCCGAGCCCGGCCGTCACCAGCACCGGGACCTCAGCGGCGACGGCCGCCTGACGCAGCGACTGGAGCGCGGTACGTGTGATCGGCCCGGTCAGCGGGTCGACGAACAGCGCGGCGGGGAACGCCGCGATCTGGGCGTCGACCTCCTCACGGGAGTGCACGACCACGGGCCGGTAGCCGCGGTCGCTGAGCGCCTGCGAGGTGGAGACGTCGGGCGCGGGCCAGACGAGCAGCCGCCGCGGGTTGTCGAGCGGTTCGGGGGGCAGCTCGTCGTCGACGGGCTGCGGGTGCGGGCGGTTGGCGACCTCGACGGCGCCCCCGGGCCCGTCCAGCGGCTCGGGCCCCTCGGCGCCCTTGTCCGGCGCACCTATGGCGTACGCGCGCCCCTGGCCCTCCGAGGGGGGCGAGAGCAGCGATGTGGGGGACGGGCCGGGGCGCTCGGCCTCGGCGGTGCCGGCCGGGCGTTCGCCCTCGGAGGGCGTACCGAGCTTGCGGCGCCGCCCCGAGCCGGAGGAGCCGCCGGTCTGCTGGGTGAAGGCCACGCCCTGGCCGAGCGTGCGCACGCTGATGGAACGGCCCTGGGAGGCGTCGTCGGGTGCGGGGGCCGCCTCGGCGGGCAGCGGCTGGCGGGCGGGCTGCGGTACGGCGCCGGGGCCGCCCGCCGTCTCCGGCCCGTTCGCCGGAACCGCGCCGCCCATCGCCCACGCGGCCGGCTGCTCGACGGGGTGCGGCTGCGGCGGGGTGTGCTCGTCGGCGGCCTCGTTGCGTACGGCGTCGTGGCGCCCGCGACCGGTGGCCGGGAGGGGCTGACCAGTCTGGGAGGCCTGTGCGGGCCCGTTCGCCAGCGGGCGGTGGGCCGGGGCCGGGGCGGCGGTGGGGCCGCCGCTCTGGCCGGGGCCGTTCGCCAGGGGGCGATGAGCCGGGGCCGAAGGGGCCGGGAGGGGCTGGTGGGGGTCGGGGACGCCGGGGCGGTTCGGGTCCACGGGGATGCCGGTGCCCTGCCCGGGCGCCGCTCCGGGGAGCCCGAGGGGCCTGCCGGGCCCGGCCGCCGGGGGCCGCTCGGCGTCGGCCGGGCCGGAAGCCGGTGCGGGGGCCGGGCCGGAAGCCGGGCCGGTGGCCGGGAAGCCCCCGGGCCGGGCCGGGCGGTCGGCGTCGGCGGGCGGGAGCGCGAACGCCGTGCGCACCGCCCCCTCCTCGGCCTCCGGGGCAGCCGCGAGAGCCCTGCGGGCACGACGGCCGCCGGGCTCCGCGTCAGCGGTGGGTGCGTCGCCGCTGCTGGCGGGCAGGGCGCGACGGGCGCGGCGGCCCGAGGGCGCGGCCGGGTCGGCCGCCATGCCCTGGGGCGGAACGGTCTCGCTCAGCGCGGCCGGCCGGCCCGCGCCGGGCTGGCGGGCGCTCTCGGCGGCGGTGACGACAGACCCCTCGGAGGGCATGGCGGGCGCGGTGCCGTCCTCGGCCGGGCTGGGCCGCCCGCGCCGCCGCCCCGTGCCCGAGGAGCCGCCGGTGTCGCCGGACGGTCCGGCACCCGGGCCGCCCGAAGTCCCGTCGCCAGGGCCGCCGTTGGGGCCTGCGGGTCCGGTGCCGGAGGCGTAGGGGTGCGCGCCGCCCGTCACGTTCCGGCCGCCGCCCGTGGAGCCCTCGGGTCCCGGCATACCGGCGGCCGGGCCGTTGGGGGTCCCGCCGGACGGGCCGCCGGGGCCGAAGGGGTGGCCGCCGGGGGAGCCTCCGGGCGTACCGCTCGAAGAGCCACCGGGCACGCCCGGCACTCCGCCGGGCCCCGGGCCGCCGGACGGCCCCGCGCCCCGGACGCCCGGTCCCGTACCGGAACTCGCAGCGGAACTCCCACCGGAGCCCGCGCCGCCGCCCTCGGCCTCGCCCGCCTGCTGTGCGGGGATGCCTTCAAGTGCCGCCGGGGACGCGGCGGACGGGTCGGCCGGCCGGCCATCCTGGGCACGCGCCCGGCGGCGGCCGGTGGGGGACGTCTCCTCCTCGACGGGGCTCTCCAGGAACGCGTCCGTGGAGGCCCGCCGGGCGCGGCGGCGCCCCGAGCCGGTCGGCTGCTGGGCGGGAACCACCGCGATCTCGGCTGCGGCGGGCTCCGGAACCGAGCCCGCGCCCTCCCCCAGCGGCACCTCCAGTACGTACGCGGTGCCGCTCATGCCCGGCACCTCGACCGTCTGGAGCACACCGCCGTGGGCGCGCACGATGCCCTGCACGATGGGCTCGTGGACGGGGTCGCCCCCGGCGTACGGCCCTCGCACCTCGATGCGTACGACCTCGCCGCGCACCGCCGCCGCGACGACGACCGTGGAGTCCATGTAGCCGCCGGCGGCGACCGGCGCGTTGCCCGTGGCGTCGACGCCCGCGACGTCCGCCACCAGGTGCGCGAGCGCGGTGGAGAGCCGCGCGGGGTCGATCTCGGCCTCGATCGGGGGCGCGTGGACGGCGAATTGGGCCCGGCCGGGCCCGATCAGCTCGACGGCGCCCTCGACGCCCGCCGCGACCACGGTCCCGACCAGCACCTTCGCCTTCTTCAGCTCCTCCGTACCGGAGTCGAGCCGCTGGAAGGCCAGGACGTTGTCGACGAGGGTGGTCATCCGGGCGTATCCGGCGGCCAGATGGTGCAGGACCTGGTTGGCCTCGGGCCACAGCTGGCCCGCGTCGTCCGCCGCCAGCGTGGACAGCTCGCGGCGCAGCTCGTCCAGGGGCCCGCGCAGCGAGCCGCCGAGCACGGAGAGCAGTTGCTGGTGGCGCGCGGACAGTGCGTCGTAGCGGGTGGTCTCGCGCTCCAGGACCTCCGCGTGCTTCTTGGCCTGGTCCTCGTACGGGCGGCGGTCGGTGAACGTCATCACCGCGCCGACCAGCAGGTCCCCGTCCCGTACCGGCGCGGTCGTCAGGTCGACGGGCACGCCCGCGCCGCTCTTCGCCCACAGCATCTGGCCGCGCACACGGTGCTTGCGGCCGGACTTCAGTGTGTCGGCGAGCGGGCTCTCCTCGTACGGGAACGGCTCGCCGTCGGGGCGCGAGTGCAGCACCAGCGGGTGCAGCTCCTGGCCGCCGAGGTCGCTGGCGCGGTAGCCGAGGATCTGTGCGGCGGCCGGGTTGACCAGGACGACGCGGCCCTCGGTGTCGGTGCCGACGACACCCTCCGCCGCCGCGCGCAGGATCATCTCGGTCTGCCGCTGCGAACGGGCCAGCTCGGCCTCGGTGTCCACGGTTCCGGAGAGGTCGCGGACGACGATCATGAGGAGCTCGTCGCCGGAGTAGTGCGCGCCGCCGACCCCGTAGGAGGTGGACGGCGAGGCGTACGCGTCTCTTCCGTCCTCCAGGTTGGCGCTTGTCACCTCGACGGGGAACTCGCTGCCGTCGGTGCGCCTGGCCACCATCCGGGTCGGCTTGGTGCGGCCCAGCTCGTCCTCGGTGTCGGGGCGGCGCATCGATCCCGGGATGAGCTTGGAGTCGAAGGTGGGCAGCAGGTCGAGCACGCCCCGCCCCACGAGTCCGGTCCCCGGAGATTCGAACATCTCCAGGGCGATGGTGTTCGCGTTGACGACCGTGCCGTTGCAGTTGACGAGCACCAGCCCGTCCGGAAGGGCGTCAAGTATGGCTGCGAGGCGAGCAGCGCCTCGGGATGGCCTGCTGCTCACGACGACGCTTCCTCCCTGAACCACTGCACCTTGCGGCCTGTCACTGGGAGGGAGTCTAAAGGCAGGGGATGTGCGCGCGACGGCGGATGAGGGGGAGCTCTCACCAATGTTCTGTGACCACGGCTTATGCCGGGAGATTGGGCCGACGGGGTGGGGCGCAGCCGGCTGCCCTGCCGGGGCCGCGTGCTTCGGGCGCCCCGTCGGCGCGCTCACCGTGTCGCCGTCCCGGCCCTCACCGAACCTTCACCGGACACTCACCGGGCCCCGGGGAGGACCGGCACGAACACGTTCCACCGCTTGATCTCGCACCCGTTGTGCCGGTTGTACGTGGCGTCCACCGGCCGTCCGGCCCAGGTGCCGGTGACCCGGGCGGTGGACCTGCCGCCGTCGATCATCGGGCACAGGGCGCCCGGGGGGACGGGTGCGAACGGGTCCTTGTGCCAGGTGGTGAGCCGGTCGAGCCGGTCGCACGCCTGAAGGATCTGCGGGTGGTTGCCCCCGGCGGGGTGGCACTCCAGCTCGTACGTGCCGTCGGTCTCCCCGTTGTGCGTGACGGTGACCGTGAGGTGGTCGTGGCCGCTGCCGCCGTCGAGGAGGGGGAGCGGGGGCAGCGGCAGGGGGGCGGCTGAGGCGGCGGGCGAGGCCGCGAGGGCGGCCGTGGCGGTGGTGGCGAGCGCGGTGACGACGAGGCGACGCAGCATGCGGGGCTCCACGGGCTGGACGGGGTGGGTCCGGCCCCATCGAGGTGAACGGATTCGCCGTGCCTAACGCGCCGGGACGCCGGGCGTTGCGCACGGGCTCGAAGCCCGCCCCGGGAGCACCACCCCGGAGCCCTCGGCGGAGGCCTCCCCCGAGCCGGTCCCCGCACAGGTCGCCGAGGCGTTTCCGACTCGGCTCCCAAGGCCGGAAGTCGTGGGTCGCCTAACGCTTTGCTCTGGCGCCCGCCTGCCTAGTACCGTGGGGTTCGATTGGTGACGCGGAGCAAGGCTGTGTCATCATCTGCACGCACCACTCGCGCACGCGGGAGGTTGTGCTGGAGGCGTCGCCTAGTCCGGTCTATGGCGCCGCACTGCTAATGCGGTTTGGGTCTTAAAGCCCATCGAGGGTTCAAATCCCTCCGCCTCCGCCAGCTGAACCCGAAGCCCCGGCCCCATGGCCGGGGCTTCGGCCGTTCCCGGGGCGGTGCGGAGGTCGGGGGTCCGCTCTCGGGCGCCGATCCGGTGACCCCGGTCACATTTCCCCTGTTACGGGCACATCGCCCCCGCCGGGCCCTCTCCCCCGCATCTGCCCCCACAGGGACGTTTTCGCAGGTCAGGAGGGGTATGGCCAATGGATTTCGCGTCACGGCGCAGGTCATGTAATGTTGTTCCCGCAACGCCGACCGGGAAGAAAAAAACCGGGAAGCAAGCACTCGTAGCTTAACGGATAGAGCATCTGACTACGGATCAGAAGGTTGCAGGTTCGAATCCTGCCGAGTGCACAGCCGAAAGGCCCCCTGGAGAGATCCAGGGGGCCTTTCTCGTATGCCCGGCCCCAGTGCCGTCGGCCCCAGCCCCGGCCCCGTTGTCAGTGCCCCCCGCTACCGTCGAGACATGGCTGAGGTGTGGCGCAGTGGTGGGGTTCGTTGGGGGGAGGACGGGCCTGGGCTGCTGTGGGTGGGGGACCGGGGGGAGCGGCGGGTCAGCCGGATCGCGTTCGGGGGTGAGGTCGGGTTCCGGGTCGTGGGGGAGCGCCGCTGTGTGGGGGCTCGGGGGAATCCCTGCCCCGGGGACGTGGCCGTGGCGCGGAGGAGTGCTCAGGCGCGGTGCGGCGAGTGTGCCCGTCTGGACCGGGTGCATTCCGTCGCCGCCGACGGGGTGCCCGACGACCCTCGGGTCTACCGGGTCTATCTGGCGTGGTTCGGGCCGGAGCTCGTCAAGGTCGGGATCACCGCCGAGGAGCGCGAGGGTGCGCGGCTGAGGGAGCAGGGGGCCGTCTGCTTCTCCTGGCTGGGGCGCGGGCCGCTGATGGCCGCCCGGCGGTGCGAGGAGCTGCTGCGGGCCGCGTTGGGGGTGCCCGATCGTGTCTCGTACGAGCAGAAGCGGGTCGTAAGGGCCTCGCTTCCCGGTCCCGGCGAGCGCGGTGACGAGATTCGGGACATGCACGGGCGGGCCGTCGCGCTCGGCGGGTGGCCCGAGTCCCTGGAGCCGCTGCCCTGCCGGGTCGTCGACCACGGGCGGCTGTTCGGGCTCGACGGCCTCGGGCCCGCGTACGGGGTCGTGCGCGAGCTGGTGCCCGACGGGGTCGTCGGCGGGCGCGTTCTCGCCGCCGCCGGGCCCGATCTCCACCTGGAGTCCGGGGGACGGCACCTCGTCCTGGACACGCGGCTCATGAGCGGGTGGGGGCTCGGGGCGGCGCCCGCCGGCGGGGGGATCACCGTGCCCGTCCGGGCGCTGCGCCCTCCTGACGTGCAGGATCAGCTCTTCTGATCCCCGGGGGACCCCACTTGGGCCCTCCTCGGATCCCTCCTCGGATCCCTCCTCGGATCCCTCCTCGGATCCCTCCTCGGATCCCTCCTCGGATCCCTCCTCGGATCCCTCCTCGGATCCCTCCGGTCAAGACTTGGATCCCCTTTGGATCCCTTCGGGTAAGGGGTATGGACACGTTCACCGATGACAGCGGAGGGTGGAGCGCATGAGCGATCAACTTGTGGCCGGTCTGGAACCGCCCTACTACGCCGTCGTGTTCACCTCCCTGCGCACCGAAGGCGACCGGGGGTACGGCGAGACGGCCGACCTCATGAAGAAGCTCGTCGAGGAGATACCGGGCTACCTCGGATACGAGTCCGCGCGCACCCCGGGCGGCATCGGCATCACCGTCGGGTACTTCCGCGACGAGGACGCCATCGCCGCCTGGCGCTCCCGCCTGGAGCACCAGAGGGCGCAGAAGCAGGGCCGCGCCGAGTGGTACGAGAGCTACAGCGTCCATGTCGCCAAGGTCGAGCGGAGCTACAGCTTCCAGCGCGAGGGCAGCGAGAGCCCCGGTGCACGTGCCGACCGCTGAGGCCGGGGCCGCCCCTGTGCGGGCCTTCTGGGCCCGCCTCGGGCTGCCCGGGCTCGTCGACGTGCACACGCACTTCATGCCCGACCGCGTCCTGAAGAAGGTCTGGGCCTACTTCGACTCGGCCGGGCCGCTCACCGGAGTGGAGTGGCCCATCGCGTACCGCGAGGAGGAGGCGCGGCGCATCGAGCTGCTCGCCGACTTCGGCGTGACCGCGTTCACCTCGATGCTGTACCCGCACAAGGCGGACATGGCGCGATGGCTCAACGGGTGGGCCGTCGACTTCGCGCGCCGCACCCCCGGCTGTCTGCACACCGCGACGTTCTTCCCGGAGGAGGGAGCGGGCGCGTACGTCGAGGAGGCGCTCGGCGCCGGGGCCCGGGTCTTCAAGGCGCACGTCCAGGTGGGGGGTTACGACCCCAACGACCCGCTCCTCGACGCCGTCTGGGGCGCGCTCGCCGAGGCCGCCGTGCCCGTCGTCGCCCACTGCGGCTCCGGGCCCGCGCCCGGCAAGCACACCGGGCCCGAGCCCATCGGGCGCCTCCTCGCCCGGCACCCCCGGCTGCGGCTGGTCGTGGCGCACATGGGGATGCCGGAGTACGTCGACTTCATGGCGCTCGCCGATACGTACGAGGGGGTGATGCTCGACACGACCATGGCGTTCACGGACTTCAGCGAGCGGCTCGCGCCCTTCCCGGCGGACGCGCTGCCCCGGCTCCGCGACCTGGGCGACCGGGTGCTGCTCGGGTCGGACTTCCCCAACATCCCGTACGGCTATCTCCACCAGCTCGAATCCCTCGAACGGCTCGGGCTCGGCGACGACTGGCTGCGGGGTGTCTGCCACGGGAACGGCACCCGGCTGTTCGGCCTCCCGGGCGCCGGTCTTTAGGGGGCCGCCCTCGGCCCGCCGCCCCTTTCTCAGGAAATTCACAGGAACGCGCAAGGGCGTTCTCAGGGGGCGCTCACAGGGTGGTGAGCATGACCACCACCTCCCCGCAGGGGCGCACCGAATTGCTGAGGCCGGACGGGAGCGCCGTCCGGGTGCTCGTCGTGGACGACGAGGCGGCGCTCAGCGAGCTGCTGTCCATGGCGCTGCGCTACGAAGGGTGGCAGGTGCGCAGCGCCGGGGACGGGGCCGGTGCGGTGCGGGCCGCCCGGGAGTTCCGGCCCGACGCGGTCATCCTCGACATCATGCTGCCCGACATGGACGGGCTCGCCGTGCTCGGACGGCTGCGCCGCGAACTCCCGGACGTGCCCGTGCTGTTCCTCACCGCCAAGGACGCGGTCGAGGACCGGATCGCGGGGCTCACCGCCGGCGGCGACGACTACGTCACCAAGCCGTTCTCGCTCGAAGAGGTCGTGGCCCGGCTGCGCGGGCTCATCCGCCGGTCCGGCAGCGCGACCGTACGCAGCGAGTCGCTGCTCGCCGTCGGGGACCTCACGCTCGACGAGGACAGCCACGACGTGACCAGGGGCGGCGTGAACATCCACCTCACCGCCACCGAGTTCGAGCTGCTGCGCTATCTGATGCGCAACCCGCGCCGGGTGCTCAGCAAGGCGCAGATCCTCGACCGGGTCTGGTCGTACGACTTCGGCGGCCAGGCCAACGTGGTGGAGCTGTACATCTCGTATCTGCGGCGGAAGATCGACGCGGGGCGGTCGCCGATGATCCACACCCGGCGTGGGGCCGGGTACCTCATCAAGCCCGGCGAGTGAGCCGGATGCGTTCCGGGCGCGCCCCGAGGCGGCCGCGCCGGTGGACGCTGCGGACCCGGCTCGTCGTCTCCGCCGTCGCGCTGATCGCCGTCGTCGCCGCCGTGATCGGTACGGTCACGGTCATCGGGATGCGCTCCAACCTCCAGCGGCAGCTGGACGACTCGCTGCGCCCCGCCGTCGAGCGCACGCACCACCTCGCGCCCGCCGACCTCTCCACGGGCTTCGTCTCCGCGCCCGGGCAGCCGTTCGGCACGGTCGGGCTGCGCATCGGCCCCGACGGGCAGCCCGCCGGGGCCGCCAGCGTCCGGGGCGAGCCCGGGTCGTCGCCCCGGGGGGCCCAGGAGCCCCTCACCGCCGGCCAGATCGGCGCGCTGGCGGCGGTGCCCAAGGACGGGCGCATCCACACCGTCCCGGTGCCGGGCCTCGGCTCGTACCGGGCGCAGTGGGCGATGGACGGCTCGGCCCTGCTCGGCTTCCCGCTCAAGGACGTCGAGTCGACCGTCAACAAGCTCGTCCTCGTCATCGTGTGGGTGACCGCCGCCGGTCTGGTCGCCGCCGGTATCGCGGGCGCCGCCATCGTCGGCGTCGCGCTGCGCCCGCTGCGCCGGGTCGCCGCCACCGCCACCAGGGTCTCCGAACTGCCGCTCCACAGCGGCGAGGTGGCCCTGCACGAGCGTGTCCCGGACGCCGAGGCCGACCCCCGGACCGAGGTCGGGCAGGTCGGCGCGGCGCTCAACCGGATGCTGGGGCACGTCGGCTCCGCGCTCGCCGCGCGGCAGGAGAGCGAGACGCGCGTACGGCAGTTCGTCGCCGACGCCAGCCATGAGCTGCGCACCCCGCTCGCCTCCATTCGCGGGTACGCCGAGCTCACCCGGCGCGGCACGGAGGAGGTCGGGCCCGCGACCCGCCACGCGCTGGGGCGCGTCGAGGCGGAGGCGCAGCGGATGACCGGGCTCGTGGAGGATCTGCTGCTGCTCGCACGGCTCGACGCCGGACGCCCGCTCTCGTACGAGAGCACTGATCTCTCCCCGTTGGTCGTGGACGCGGTGAGCGACGCGCGGGCGGCCGGGCAGGGCCACCGGTGGCGCCTGGAGCTGCCGGACCTGCCCGACGACCCGGTCTCCGTACTCGGCGACGGCCCCCGGCTCCACCAGGTGCTGGTCAATCTGCTCGGCAACGCGCGCACCCACACCCCGGACGGCACGACCGTCACCGCGCGCGTGGCGCGCCAGGGCGCGTGGGCCGTGCTCGAAGTCGAGGACGACGGCCCGGGCATCCCGCCCGCGCTGCTGCCGCACGTCTTCGAGCGGTTCGCGCGCGGCGACGCCTCCCGGTCCCGCGCGCACGGCTCGACCGGGCTCGGCCTCGCCATCGTGCAGGCGGTCGTGGCCGCGCACGGCGGCGGCGTCTCGGTGCGCTCGGCCCCGGGCAGCACGGTCTTCAGCGTCCACCTGCCGGTCCCGGGCACCCCGTCCGCGCCGACGGCCCGGACCGCGACGACCCCCGCTCCCGTACCCGTTCCCCACTCACAGCCTGCCCACAGTCGCACCACACAGGTGTGACAGCGGCCCTCGCGAGGGTCGGTGGCATGCGAACCGACATCTCCGTGGGCACCCTGCCGGCACGGGAGCACCTGCCCGTCGGTGCGGCGGGCGGGCCCGTACTCGACGTGGTGGTCCCCGTCTACAACGAGGAGCGGGACCTGGAGCCGTGTGTGCGCCGGCTCCGGGAGCACCTCGCACGCACCTTCCCGTACGCGTTCCGGATCACCGTCGCCGACAACGCCTCCACCGACCGCACGCCCGAGGTCGCGGCGCGCCTGGCCCGCGAGATGGAGGGTGTACGCCACTTCCGGCTCGAAGAGAAAGGGCGCGGGCGGGCGTTGCGGACCGTGTGGTCGGCCTCGGACGCGCCCGTGCTCGCGTACATGGACGTCGACCTCTCGACCGATCTGAACGCCCTGCTCCCGCTGGTCGCCCCGCTGATCTCGGGCCACTCCGACCTCGCGATCGGCTCCCGCCTCAGCCGGGCCTCGCGGGTGGTGCGCGGGCCCAAGCGCGAGTTCATCTCCCGCGCGTACAACCTCATCCTCAAGTCGTCGCTGGCGGCGCGCTTCTCGGACGCCCAGTGCGGGTTCAAGGCGATACGCCGTGATGTGGCCGAGCGGCTGCTGCCGATGGTGGAGGACACCGGCTGGTTCTTCGACACCGAACTCCTGGTGCTCGCCGAGCGGGCCGGTCTGCGCATCCACGAGGTGCCGGTGGACTGGGTCGACGACCCGGACTCGACCGTCCACATCGTGCGGACGGCCACCGACGACCTCAAGGGCGTGTGGCGGGTCGGGCGCGCCCTCGCCGTCGGCGCGCTCCCCCTGGACCGGCTCGCGCGCCCGTTCGGCGACGACCCGCGCGACCGCGCGATCAGCGGCGTACCGGGCGGACTCGCCCGTCAGCTCGTCGGCTTCTGCGTGATCGGCGCGCTCTCCACGTTCTTCTACCTCGGCCTCTACTCGCTCCTGCGGACCGGCACCGGGCCCCAAGTGGCCAACGCCGCCGCCCTGTTGGTGTCCGCCGTCGCCAACACCGCAGCCAACCGCCGGCTCACCTTCGGCGTACGGGGACGGGACCGCGCGATGCGCCACCAGGCGCAGGGCCTCGTCGTGTTCGCCATCGGGCTCGCCCTCACCAGCGGCTCACTCGCGGCCCTGGGCGCCGCGAACGGCGACCCCTCGCACTCCACCGAGGTGGCGGTCCTGGTCGCGGCGAACCTGGCGGCCACCGTGCTGCGCTTCCTGCTCTTCCGCGCCTGGGTCTTCCCGGACCGCGCCACCTCGATCCCCCACCAGAAGGACGCCACCCGATGACCACGACCTCCTACCCGGCCGGCGCGCACGAGGGGGTCGCCGCGGCCCGGCACAAGGCCGCCGCGGGCCGCCTGTGGCGCGGCCGCACCACCGACCCGGCCTGGGTGCGCCCCGCCTTTCTCGGCCTCCTCCTGCTCACGTTCCTCGCCTACCTCTGGAACCTCAGCGCCTCCGGGTACGCCAACTCCTTCTACTCGGCGGCCGTCCAGGCGGGCGGCGAGAGCTGGAAGGCGATGTTCTTCGGCTCGCTGGACTCCGCGAACGCCATCACCGTCGACAAGCCCCCGGCCGCGCTCTGGCCGATGGCGCTCTCCGTACGGCTCTTCGGCCTCGGCTCCTGGCAGATCCTGCTGCCCGAGGTGCTGATGGGGGTGGGCACGGTGGCGGTGCTGTACGCGGCCGTGCGGCGCAGGTTCAGCCCGGCGGCGGGCCTGATCGCGGGCGCGGCGCTCGCGCTCACCCCGGTCACGGCGCTGATGTTCCGCTTCAACAACCCGGACGCGCTGCTCGCCCTGCTGATGACCGTGACCGTCTGCTGCGTGCTGCGCGCGCTGGAGGGCGCGCGGACGAAGTGGCTGGTGTGGGCGGGTGTGGCCGTCGGGTTCGCGTTCCTGACGAAGACCCTCCAGGCGTTCCTGATCCTTCCGCCGCTCGCCGTGCTGTACGCGGTGTGCGCGCCCACGACCGTACGCAGGCGGCTCGGCCAGCTCGCCCTGTCCGGGCTCGCGACGGTGGTCTCCGGCGGCTGGTGGGTGGCGGTCGTGGAGCTGTGGCCCGCGTCCTCGCGCCCGTACATCGGCGGTTCGCAGAACAACTCCTTCCTGGAACTGACCTTCGGCTACAACGGCCTCGGCCGGATCAACGGCGACGAGACCGGCAGCGTGGGCGGCGGGGGCGGCGGCCGGGGAGGCGGCGGCTGGGGCACGACCGGCCTCGACCGGATGTTCGGCTCCGAGGTGGGCAGCCAGATCTCCTGGCTGCTGCCCGCCGCGCTGCTGCTGCTCGTCGCGGGCCTGGTGACCACCTGGCGGGGCAAGCGGACCGACACGGCCCGGGCGGCGTTCCTGGCCTGGGGCGGGGCGCTCCTGATGACCGCGGGGATCTTCAGCTTTATGGCGGGGATCTTCCACCAGTACTACACGGTCGCCCTCGCCCCCTATGTCGCCGCGCTCGTCGGCATGGGCGCGACCGTGCTGTGGGAGGAGCGGACCCGGCTCGCGGCGGCGGTGACGCTGGGCGCGTCGGTGGCGCTCACGGCCTGGTGGTCGTACGTGCTGCTGGGCCGTACGCCCGACTATCTGCCGTGGCTGCGGTGGGCGGTAGTGATCGGCGGCCTGGCGGCGGCGGCCGGCATCGCGCTCGCGGGACGGCTCGACCGGAGGCTGGCACTGGGTGCGGCCGGGGTGGGTCTGGTGGCGTCGCTGGCCGGGCCGTTCGCGTACACGGTGAGCACGCTCCAGACCGGCCACACCGGCTCGATCGTCACGGCGGGTCCGGCGGGCGCGTCCATGGGGGGCGGGCCCGGCGGCGGGCGGATGCGGGGCGGTCCGGGCGGCGAGTTCGCCGTGCCGGGCGGGCAGAACGGGCGCCCCGCGCAGGCCGGTCAGGGCCAGGGCCCGGGCCAGGGGCCGCAGGGCGGCGGGATGGTCCCTCCGGGCGGCGGCGCCCCGCAGGGCGGCCGGAACGGCATGCCGTCCCAGTTTCCCGGCGGCGGGCAGTTCCCCGGCGGCACGGGCGGCGAGCGCGGTGGGCCCGGGGGCATGGGCGGACTGCTCAACGGCGCCCAGGTCAGCGCCAAGGCGAAGGCGCTCCTGGAGACGGACGCCGACCGCTACACCTGGGCCGCGGCGGCCGTCGGCTCGCAGAACGCGGCCAGCTACCAACTGGCCACCGAGAAGCCGGTGATGGCGATCGGCGGCTTCAACGGCAGTGACCCCTCGCCCACGCTCGCGCAGTTCAAGAAGTACGTGGCCGAGAGGAAGGTCCACTACTTCATCGCCGGGGGCGGCGGCATGATGGGCGGCCAGGGCGGCGGCAGCTCCATCGCCACCTGGGTGTCGGCCACCTTCACCAAGGTGACCGTCGGCAGCGCCACCTTCTACGACCTGACGGCTCCCGCCAAGTAGCGGCCGTCGGTGGGGGGGGGGGGGGGGGGGGGGGGGGGGGGGGGGGGGGGAGGGGTGGGGGGGGGGGGGGGGGGTGTTGCTGGCGTTTCGCGGAAACCGGTCGCG
>NZ_JBVIHM010000001.1:0-116155 GCF_055570295.1 Streptomyces sp. NPDC031265 | reverse complement strand
GTGGACCACTTTCACAAAGGTAGCTGGAGGGAGCGCCACCTTCGACGACCTGACGACCCCCGCAAAGGAGAGGCCGTCGGTGGGGGCGGGGGTCCGGGGGCGACCCGGACCACCGCCCCCTTTTTGTATGTCGCTCCGCAGGTTCCGCGGGCTCCCGGGAAATGAGCTTTACACCGTACAAGGCTTTCCCTTACGGTGTACGGCAACGTCCCCATACGCTGTACAACTCCACTAGGAGCCCGCATGACGGCCACCGCCGCCGACCCGACGGCCGCCCCCACGGGGCACCCCCAGCGCTGGCTGATACTGGGTGTCATCTGCCTGGCCCAGCTCACCGTGCTGCTCGACAACACCGTCCTGAACGTCGCGATCCCCTCCCTGACCACGTCGGTCGGCGCCTCGACCGCGGACATCCAGTGGATGATCAACGCGTACTCGCTCGTCCAGTCCGGGCTGCTGCTCACCGCGGGCAGCGCGTCCGACCGCTACGGCCGCAAGAAGATGCTGGCGTCCGGGCTCGCGCTCTTCGGCCTCGGCTCGCTGGCGGCCGGACTCTCCCAGAGCGCCGGGCAGCTGATCGCCGCCCGCGCCGGGATGGGCGTCGGCGGCGCGCTCCTGATGACCACCACGCTCGCCGTCGTCGTGCAGATCTTCGACAACGAGGAGCGGGTGAAGGCCATCGGTCTGTGGGCCACGGTCAACTCCCTCGGCTTCGCCGCCGGGCCGCTGATCGGCGGCCTCATGCTCGACCACTTCTGGTGGGGTGCGATCTTCCTGATCAACATCCCGGTTGCGGCGATCGGCCTGGTGGCCGTGCTGATGCTGGTCCCCGAGTCGAAGAACCCGCTGGGCGACCGGCCGGACCTGCTCGGCGCGCTGCTCTCGACGGTCGGTATGACCGGAGTGGTGTACGCGATCATCTCGGGCCCGGGCCACGGCTGGACGTCGGCGCACGTGCTGGCCTCGGCCGGGGTGGGCCTGGTCTTCCTGGCCGCGTTCGCCCGCTGGGAGCTGTCCATCCCGTACCCGATGCTGGACATGCACTTCTTCCGCAACCAGAAGTTCACCGGCGCGGTCGCGGGCTCGATCCTGGTCGCCTTCGGCATGGGCGGCTCGCTGTTCCTGCTGACCCAGCACCTCCAGTTCGTGCTCGGGTACGGGCCGTTGGAGGCGGGTCTGCGCATCGCGCCGCTGGCGCTGAGCGTGATCGCGCTGAACGTGGCGGGCGTGGGCGCGCGGCTGCTGCCCAAGCTGGGCACGCCCAGGACGATCGCGGTCGGCATGGCGGCCAACGCGGCCGGACTCGCGGCGATAGCGGTGCTCGGCCGCGAGCACTACAGCGGGATGCTGCTCGGCCTCGTGGTGATGGGCGCGGGCATCGCCGTCTCGATGCCGGCCATGGCCAACACCCTGATGAGCGCGATCCCGCCGGAGAAGGCGGGCGTGGGCGCGGGCGTCAACGGCACGCTGGCGGAGTTCGGCAACGGGCTCGGCGTGGCCGTGCTCGGCGCGGTCCTCAACTCGCGCTTCGCGGCGCTGGTCCCGTCCGTGGTCGGCGCGGCCTCGCTCCCGGCGGCGCTCGCGGCGGCGGGCGACGACGCCGAGCGCTCCCGGATCTCGGACGCGTTCGCCTCCGGCCTGGAGACGAGTCAGCTGGTCGGCGCGGCGGCGGTGCTCGCGGGCGGCCTGCTCGCGGCGGCGCTGCTCGCCCGGGCGGAGCGCGGTGGCGCGACGGTGGAGCCTGTGCCTGCGGCATAGCATCTACGGGTCGGACGGCGGCATTCCGCTCGGCTGCGCCGAGAGGGAACGCTGCCGTACGGCCCCACCCCACTACCGCCGCAGGAAACGCCGTACGACTGTCGTACGTATACGTACAGACAGTCCGACGGCCCACGAGGAGGGCACGCCATGGTGTCTGCAGCCGACGGCGCGAAGAATCCGCCGCGTACCAGCGTGTGGCTGGAGGGCGGCAAACCGGCGGGCCGCGTCCGCAGGAGCGACCAGCCGACGACCGCGACCTCCCTCGACCGGGACAGGATCATCGCGGAATCGGTGCGTCTGCTGGACGCGGAGGGCCCGGCGAAGTTCTCCATGCGCCGGCTCGCGGGCGAGCTGGGGGTCACGGCCATGTCGCTGTACTGGTACGTGGACACCAAGGACGACCTGCTGGAACTCGCCCTGGACTCGGTGTTCGGGGAGATGCGGGTGCCGGAGGTGGAGGGCGAGGACGCGGACGCGGGCGCGGACTGGCGGGACCAGCTGCGCGAACTCGCCGTGAGCTACCGCTCGGTCATGGTCCGCCACCCCTGGGTGTCGCCGCTCGTCGGCCGGTACCTCAACATCGGGCCGCGCTCGATGGAGTTCGCCAACGCCGCGCAGAAGATCCTCAGCCGCTCGGGGCTGCCGGCCCACGGCATCACCGGCGGGCTGTCGGCGGTCTTCCAGTTCGTGTACGGCTTCGGCACCATCGAAGGCCACTTCGTCGCCCGGTGCGCGGAGGCCGGAGTCACCCAGGACGAGTACTTCGCCCAGGCGATGGGCGCCCTGCGCGAACGCCCCGACCTCCACGAGGTGTTGGAGCTGTCGGAAGAACTGATGGAGGCGCGGGGCGGGGACACGGTGGAGGAGATGCGCGAGCGGGACTTCGTGTTCGCGCTGGAGATTCTGATCGCGGGAATCGAGGCGAAGCGGGAGCGGTGACCGGGGTGTTGTTCTTCCCGGCGCCTTCCCTGCCTTTCCCTGCGCCTTTCCCAGCCCTCCGGGGCGGTGTGGAGGGGTGGGCCCGGACGGGCGAGCGGGGAGTGGGCGTGGGTGGACGCCTCAATGCGAGAGGGCCTGAGGAGATCTCCCGGGCCCTCTTGGTTGCTGTCGTGGATTCGACAGGGCTTGAGCTTGCAACCTTCTGATCCGTAGCTCTATGCAGGTCGGTCGCCAGTGGTCATATCGACCGCAACAAGGTCCTACTGGGATGGGTCAAGTCGCTGATGGCTGCTGTGGTTGCGGTACTTCGCTGCTGTACTGCTGGCGGGGGAGAAGAGCTGGCTCCCCCTGCCCCCGTATGGCAGTGAGGCGCACGGCTACCGCGTGCGTGCTCGTCTGTCGCTGCTGCCGTGAGTGTGCACGGCGGTCGGTACGGTGCACCCTATGGGGAAGCGCGTAAGCAGAAGTAGGGGCCGCACGTCTAAGGCCGCAACTGTCGTCACACTGGTGCACGGTACCTACGCCCGCAACGCAGCCTGGACCTTGAGTGATAGCCCGCTGCACGTTGCACTGACGACAGCAGGGTGCCGCGTGATCCCGTTCTCTTGGTCCGGCAGGAACTCGCACCGGGCTAGGAATCACGCAACAGACGAACTTGCCACCCACCTAGAGATGCAGATTCGGAATTCTCCGAACTCTCGACATTTCGTAGTTGCGCACAGTCACGGTGGAAATGTAGCCCTGCGGGCCATGTCGGCGATTAATGGTCTAACTGTCGACGGAGCGCGAATATCGGTCATCGCGCTCGGCACTCCGTTCATTCATTCCCGCGGGCGCGTCGTGCCATTTTACCAGACTGCCATGACTGTACTTTTCGGCATCCTTGCGGTCCTGATGGGGTGCTCGGCTGTAGCTGCTGGACTTTCGACGCCACTATTGTGGACGCAGGCAATATTCGCGGCACTATTTGTTTCCATAATTATCTTTTGTGTGGTCGGGCTAGTCATGCACAGGGAAAAGCTGGGGCCGGGGTTCCGTGGAAATTTGATGTCTTCTATCCATTCGCCATCCGTCGACGCCGGTCACGTTACGGTGATCAGGTCGGCTGGCGATGAAGCGTCGACGGTGCTGGTTGCAGGGCAGTTCGTCGGGTGGCTCGCTGGCGTGACGAGTCGCCTCCTGGGGAGCTTCAGACTATGGGGATTCATCCTCATGACGGTACAAGCGGCACTCATCATTTCGGTCGCACTGGATATTCATAAACTCGGATTTATGATGCAGTACCTTTTTGCTCTGCCGGGACTCGCTCTCGTCTCGCTGATTACACTGCTCCTGGGCGCTTCGCTAGTATTTGGCGCAGATGGACCCTTTGTTAGTCTCTTTGCTTTTAGCTCCGTTGAGGCCACCCCTCCAGGGAAATCTGTTTTGCTGCAGCTGGAGCCCTTTCTCTCTGACGGCCAAAGGAAGCTGGCGCATTCGCGACTTTATGATGACGAGCGAGTGATTCGCGAGATCGTTGGAGTCGTTCGTAACTCTTGAATCATTTCGACTCTCGCCATTTCGCAAGGCCGGGAAGCGAGCCACCGACGGAGCGGCTTTGGACGGGAGCTGCCATGGGGAGAGTGATCATGGTCCATTAAGCTGATGGCGAGTCGGGCAGGTTGTTGATCTGCCCGGTAAGCACGACGTTGGGCCATGATCTTCGAGGCTCGCCCCATGGTGGCTGCCTAAAGCCGTGGAGCCGACCGCCCCAGCCACGACGGGTTTCCCCACCCATCGGTCGTGTGTCCGCGTTGGGCTGGCCCACGTGATCAGCGGGCCGGAGGGCGTTTGCGGATCATGCCGGGACGGTCCGCCGGTCGCCGTCACCATGATCCGGCCTGATCGGTAACCCAAAGCGCCGTTGGCCTTCGGTGCGGTATCCCCTGTACCTCATGGCTCGTTGCTGGTCTTGGCCCCTTGGGCGCCGCCCCCCTTGGTGGGGCCTTTGCCCGGGGCCATACGCAGATCCGTCGGCGCTCGCCCGCCGGTATGGGGCTGACCAGCCACGTCATGGCCAAGGAACCTTGTACCAGGGTCAGCGTCGTCAACTGCTTCTCGCGGAGCTCCCGTTCCGCCGTCTGCCCGTTCGCCAGGAACGCCCGCGCCGCCCGCAGCGTCTCGCCCCCGAACCCCGGCAGCGCCGTCCGCACCGCCATCCGCATCCAGCGCACCGCCGCCTCGACCGAGTCGACCTCCAGAGCCGCCTCGTTGACGCGCTCCCCCGTATCCCGGCGCTCGGCCGAGAACTCGCACAGGAACCCCGGCCCCCTCAGCACGGGAGCTCCGCCGTGACTGTCCGACCCGCCTCGTCTCCCGTCACCGCCAAGCGGATCGCGAGCGCCATGACGATACTCAACCCCCGCCCGTGAATGGCCTCTTCCGATGCCTCGGTGACCTTCGGTCCCTGCGGGACCCCGCCGGAGTCCGTGACCGCCACGGTCACCCGGCCCTCGGCCACCGTGAGCATCACCCGCAGCGCATGCCCCGCCGTATGCGTCAGCGCGTTCGTCCCCAGCTCGCTGACGACCAGGACCGCGTCGTCGACCCGGGGGTGCTCCCGTAAGACATCCCGGGCCCAGCGCCGCGCGCGGGCCACTTCCTCCGGGGAACCTGGGCAGATCATCCCCCAGACTCTCGCTCTACTCATATACTCGTCCATACAAGTTACTCCGTGCTGGTAGGCGGCCCATGGACCGGGTTTTCACGGGGCTCGTGCTAGATGAGTCGAACGCCGTCGTGTGTGCGGACGGCCGGCGGGGACATGCGATCCAGTGCGTCCAGGACGCGGATCGCGTACGCCTCGTCGGCGAGCTCGACCACTTCCTCGCGGGTGACCCAGCGCAGTGCGCGGGTCTCGTCGCCGACCGTCGGAGCGCCGTCGATGGCTTCGCAGCGGAAGACCAGGGAGACGACCAGGCCGGTCATGTTCTTGTAGACGCCGGTCAACATCGCCGGGAGGGCGATCTTGATGCCGGTCTCCTCCAGGACTTCGCGTTGCAGGGCGTCGGGGAGGGTCTCGTCGCGTTCGACCACGCCGCCGGGCGGCTCCCACTTACCGTTGTCGCGCCGCTTGATCACCAGCGCGCGGCCCGCGTCGTCGACGATGACGCCGGCGACGCTGACGGAGTGCGGGCGATCGGTGCTCACGTTCCTCGGCCCTCCCGGGTCTGGCTAGGCTCTCCACCATAGCGATCCAGGTCACCTGCTCGTCTAGATATCCAAAGGAGTACGCGCATGGCTCTCCCGTCCGGCCTTCTGGGCGCGCTGGACCCGACCAGTGACCGCGCCGTCTTCCGCCAGATCGCCGACCACCTGCGCGAATCCATCGACAAGGGCCGTTTCCGCGAGGGCGACAAGCTGCCCTCGGAGACCGAACTGGTCGATCACTACGGCGTCTCCCGCATGACCGTTCGCAACGCCCTCTCCATCCTCCAAGGGGAAGGGCTCGCGGTCTCCGAGCACGGCAAGGGCGTCTTCGTACGTCCCCGGCCGCCCGTACGCCGCCTCGCCTCCGACCGGTTCGCCCGCCGCCACCGCGACCAGGGCAAGTCAGCTTTCACCGTCGAGGCCGAAGCCGCGGGCGTGCACTCCGAGGTCGACGGCCTGGAGGTGAAGGAGGAGAAGCCCTCCCAGGACATCGCCGCCCGCCTCGGCTCCCCACACAAGGTCCTCACCCGCCGACGCCGCTACCTCATCGACGGCCGCCCGGTCGAGTTCGCGACCTCGTACCTCCCGCTCGACATCGCGCGCGGCACGCAGATCGCCGAAGCCAACCCCGGCCCCGGCGGCATCTACGCCCGCCTGGAGGAGGAGGGCCACCGCCTCGACCACTTCGACGAGGAGATCCGCGCCCGCATGCCCTCCCCGCAGGAAGTCCGCATGCTCCACCTCGCGACCGGCGTCCCCGTCATCCACCTGATCCGCACCGCGTACGACACCGAAGGGCGCGCCGTCGAGGTCTGCGACACCGTCATGGCCGCCGACGCCTTCGTCCTCGCCTACCAACTCCCGGCTACGTGAAAACACTTGGACCCGAGGAGGCGGTGGGCTCTCAGGCCTCGGCTGCGACCCGCCACAGAGGTGCCGTGTACTGGTCGGGGCTGTGGCTGATCAGGAGTTGGCGTAGTTCGGCGCGTTGGGTGCCGTCGAGGTTCAGCGCCTCGGTGATGTGGCGGAACGTCGTGTGGGTTGCTCCGCGGCTCCTGGCTTCCGCCTCGAACTGGGCGAGTTGGGACAGGACGGCTTCTGGGTCGAGCTTCTTCGGGGTTGGGCGACCCAGCCGGGCGGCCTTGGCGCGTTCGTAGTCGATCTCCGAGTGGCCGCAGATTTCGCGGCTGTGACGTTCGGCCTGGCCCAAACTGGTCGTCGCCATGGTGGCGCGGGCCAGCTCGTTGCGGCTGAGGGCTTGGTCCAAGTCGACCTGGTGCACAGTGGGGCCCTCGTCCGTCAGGGGAATGGCGAGGCCCGCGTCTCGCACCTCGCAGACTCCCCGTACGCCTCGGGCAGTCGCCGCGAGCATCGCCGTCGCCTCGGAGGGATGCCACTCCAGGACCGCGCTGATCTGCTCGACGTCCTGGCGCGTGAAGGTGTGGACGAGCGTGCCGAACAGGGGCCGTAGGTCGTCCACAGGGAGTTCGCCGTCCAGGCCCGGGCCCGCCACCAGGAGCCGGATGGGGGCGTTCACCTGGCAGCACGCGGCGAGCGTGAGCGCATCGGCCAGTGGGCTCTTCAGCGTCGGCTCGTCGCCCCGGGCGAGAATGTCGCCGCCCACGTCCAGGAGGTCGATCGAGGTGGGCGACAGGTGGCGGACCAGTTCTTCGAGCTGGCGTGTGATGCCCTCGGCGCCGTTGTGCGGGTCGATGAGCGTGAAGGTGTGGGGCAGTTCCGTCGCCAGTCGGGGAAGGGTCGAGCCTGCGGGGGCGATTGGGCGGGCCGTTGCTGGGACAGCCCAGACGGCCGGAGTGAGCTGGACGAGGCCGGTGAAGTTGTCCGCCCCTCGGGGGCCCGGGACCGGATCGATCAGGAGGCGGTCCCACGCGTACGTGAGGATCACCGCCCGGTCCTCGTCGCCGTAGAGGGCGGCGTCGAGCATTGCGGCGGCGACCGCGTCGCCCCCTCCTCCCGCTGCGACGATCAACCTCGTCATGCCCTCAGCCTACGGGCCCGTCGCCTGGCCGTTCCTCCTACGGCGGCTGGTGGCCATAGCCGCTTGGAGTGGATCAACAAGGACCGGGGCCACAGCCCCAGAGACGAAAAATCGGGGCGGCAGGCCGTCCCCTGCCTGCCGCCCCTGTCGGGTGCCTCCGCTCGGGGCACCCGAGTCCGGTTACTTCCCCGCCGACGGCGCCTGCTCCGACCGCGACTTCAGCGCGACCTCCTTGATGAACAGCGTCACGAAGAAGGCGAGCAGCGTGCACGGCGCGGCGTAGAGGAAGACGTCGGCCACGCCGTGGCCGTAGGCGCTCTCCATGACCGTGCGCAGCGGCGCCGGGAGCTTGTCGAGGTCGGGGATGCCGCCGCCCCCGGCGCCCAGGCCCGCCGCCTGCGGGCCGAGGTCGGTCAGGCCGTCCTTGACGTAGTGCGTGACCCGGTTCGCCATCACCGCGCCGAGCGCGGACACGCCCACCGCGCCGCCCAGCGACCGGAAGAACGTCACCACGGACGACGCCGAGCCGAGGTCGGCCGCGGAGACCTGGTTCTGCGTGCACAGCACCAGGTTCTGCATCATCATGCCGATGCCGAGGCCCATCAGCGCCATGTAGATCGCGAGCTGCCAGTACGCCGTGTCGTAGCGCATCGTGCCGAGCAGCGCGAGACCCGCCGTGACCAGGACGCCGCCGCTCACCAGCCACGCCTTCCAGCGGCCGGTCTTCGTGATGACCTGGCCGGAGACCGTGGAGGAGATGAACAGGCCGGCGATCATGGGGATGGTCAGGACCCCGGACATCGTGGGGGACTCGCCTCGGGCCAGCTGGAAGTACTGGCTGAAGAACACCGTTCCCGAGAACATCGCCACGCCCACGAACAACGACGCCAGCGACGCCAGCGTGATCGTGCGGTTGCGGAACAGCCGCAGCGGGATGATCGGTTCGGCCGCCTTCGACTCCACGTACACGAAGACCGCGCCGAGCAGCACCGAGCCGCCGACCATCGCCGCCGTCTGCCAGGACACCCAGTCGTACTTGTCGCCCGCGAACGTCACCCACACCAGCAGCAGCGAGACCGCCGCGCTGATGAAGAACGCGCCCGCCCAGTCGACCTTCACCTCGCGCCGCACCACCGGCAGCTTCAGCGTCTTCTGGAGCACGATCAGCGCGATGACCGCGAACGGCACGCCCACGTAGAAGCACCAGCGCCAGCCGAGCCAGTCCGTGTCGGTGATCACGCCGCCGAGCAGCGGTCCGCCGACCGTCGCGACCGCGAACGTGGCACCGAGGTAGCCGCTGTACCGGCCGCGCTCACGCGGCGCGATCATCGCGGCCATGATGATCTGGGCGAGCGCCGAGAGGCCGCCGACGCCGATGCCCTGGACGACGCGGCAGGCGATCAGCATGCCCGCGTTCTGGGAGAGCCCGGCGATCACCGAACCGCTGACGTAGATGACCAGGGCTATCTGGACCAGCAGCTTCTTGCTGAACAGGTCGGAGAGCTTGCCCCACAGCGGGGTGGTCGCGGTCATCGAGAGGAGCGAGGCCGTGACGACCCAGGTGTACGCGGACTGGCCGCCGCCCAGATCGCCGATGATCTGCGGAAGGGCGTTGGAGACGATCGTCGAGGACAGGATGGCGACGAACATGCCGAGCAGCAGCCCGGACAGCGCCTCCATGATCTGCCGGTGAGTCATCGGCGCGTCGCCGGCAGCCCCCTGGTGGGGCTGCCCTCCGTGGGCGGCGCGGCCGTCCCGCACACCGGCCGGTGTGGATGTAGCCATGAACTTCCTTCTCTGGTGCGTCTGTTACGACTGTTGTGCGGCGGGTGTACGGGTGAGGGGTGCGGCGGGCGCGAACGGCTCCTCGCGGCAGTTGAAGCTCTCTCTGAGCCGCCCGAGCATCGCGTTCAGCTGCCCGACCTCGTCGTCGGACCAGTCCCGCAGGGTCCGGGCGAACATCTCCGCCGTGCGCCGGCCGAGCTCGTCGAGCATGGCGCGGCCGGCGGGGTGAGCCGCAGGATCCGGGAGCGCTTGTCCAGCGGGTCCGGGTCGCGCTCGATCCAGCCCCGCGCGGCCACGTGCGTGACATGACGGCTCGTCACCGACATGTCTACGTCGAGCAGTTCGGCGAGCCTGCTGATCCGCATCTCGCCGTGGCGGCCGAGGAGCGTGAGTACGGCGGCGGCCCCGGCGGGGCACTCGGCGGGCAGGATCCGGCCGAGCCCGCGCTTGACGGCCCCGATGGCGCTGAGCTGGCGGGCCAGCTCCTCGTAGTGGCTCTGCGCGGCCATCGGGCTCCCCCCATCGACTCGTGGGCTCATTGACTCATTGATCTCGTTGCTTAGGGCAACCATAGGATTGATTGGTTGCTGAAGGCAAGCGAACGGGCAGAGGCGTGAGTAAAGTAAATGCAAAGTGTTCGCATATGGGAAGTCAATGCGCAGGTGGGAGGGGTCGGGAGGCGCTCGCGCCCGGTGTGCGTACGCCGTGAGCGTGTGGTGTGTGTGCCGGGGCACGCGGGGGCGGGGGTTGGGCGGAACCCGGGACTTCGCTAGGGTCCCGTGCATGGCACACAACACCCCGGGCCCCGAGGGCAACTACGACCCCGCGGGCAGCACGCAGATGTTCCGCGCCTTCGTCGACGAGGGCGCGCCGCAGGGCCGCCCGGCGGCGGCGACCCCGGCGGCGGCGCCGGCCGGTCCGCGCGTCGGCCTGATCGTCGGCATCGTCGTCGTACTCGCCGTCCTCGCGGGCGTCGCCTGGCTCGCGCTGGGCTGACCCTCCCGCACCTCCTGTCGAGACCCGTTTCGCTCAGCGCCAGTCGGCGGTGACCGTACGGGTCTCGATGTGCATTCCGAGCGGTACGCGCCAGGAGTCCACGCAGACGGTGTACGTACGTGACGTCGCGGTGTGCGCGGCGACGGGTGCGAGGGGCTGTTCCGTGGTGATGGTCGCCCAGTCGACGCCCAGCAGGCCGATGATGTGGGTCGCGAACGTGAGCGTTCCCGGCTTCACGGGGGTGCCGCCGGTGTTGCGGACCGGGATCGTGACGGATTCGCACCAGCGGGTGGGGGTGGGGGTCCGGGCGAGGGCGCCGAGGGTCAGGGCGGCGGGGGTGGTGCGGGTGGGGGTGGGCACGGGTGTGGGGGTGCCGCCCGTGCTGGGGGTGTCGGTGCTGTCGCCCGTGGTGGGGCCGCCGCCGGGGGTGCTGCCGCCGCTGGTGCCCGGGGTGGCGCTGCTTCCCGCTGTGCCGCCTCCGGCGGAACCGTTGCCGCCTCCGCTGCGGCTACCGCCACGGGCCTCTGCCGTACCGCCGCGAGCCCCCGCCGTACCGCCGCCGCTACGGGTTTGCGGGCTGCTGGGCGCCGCACTCCGACCCCCAGGCGTGGCGCCCGCCCCGTCCAGCGGAACCAGCTCCACCTTGCCGTGGGGCGGCACCGCCTTGCTCGGCGTGGCCTCCGCGCCCACGGCCACATAGGGCTTGCCGCCCTCCCCGCCGCAGGCGGCCAGCGCGCCGCCCAGCGCGAGCGTGGCGGCCGCCGATACGCCGATCAACGCAACACGTCGCATCGCGCCAGTGTTCCTGACGGACCGTCAATTGTGAACCCCGGGACGGGGGCTGAGGCGAGGGCGAGTGCGCTTACCCGCGCGCGCGGGGGTCCGCTGTGCCCACCCTCCCCCCAGCTCTTGAGGAGCAGGGGGGACCCCAGTCCCCGGCGGCACGCATGCCCGCAGCTGGGGGGCGCGAGCCGACGCCACGCGAGCGCGCCAGGCAAGCGGTGGCGCAGCCAAGGCCGCGCCCCGCGAGCGACGGTGCCCCGGCACACCGCCCCCGTAACGCCTAGTCCGCGATCAACCCCTCCCGCAGCTGCGCCAGCGTCCGCGTGAGGAGGCGGGAGACGTGCATCTGGGAGATGCCCACCTCCTCGCCGATCTGGGACTGCGTCATGTTCGCGAAGAAGCGGAGCATGATGATCTGGCGTTCGCGCGGGGGGAGTTTGGCCAGGAGGGGCTTGAGGGACTCGCGGTACTCCACGCCTTCGAGGGCCGCGTCCTCGTAGCCGAGGCGGTCAGCGAGGGAGCCCTCGCCGCCGTCGTCCTCGGGGGAGGGGGAGTCGAGGGAGGAGGCCGTGTACGCGTTGCCGACCGCGAGGCCGTCCACCACGTCCTCTTCCGAGACGCCCAGGACCGCGGCCAGCTCCGGAACGGTGGGTGAGCGGTCCAGCTTCTGGGCCAGTTCGTCGCTCGCCTTCGTCAGCGCGAGGCGGAGTTCCTGGAGGCGGCGCGGGACCCGGACCGACCAGCTCGTGTCGCGGAAGAAGCGCTTGATCTCACCGACCACCGTCGGCATCGCGAACGTCGGGAACTCGACGCCCCGTTCGCAGTCGAACCGGTCGATCGCCTTGATCAGGCCGATCGTGCCGACCTGGACGATGTCCTCCATCGGCTCGTTGCGGGAGCGGAAGCGGGCCGCCGCGTACCGGACGAGGGGGAGGTTCAGCTGGATCAGGGTGTCGCGTACGTACGTACGCTCCGGGCTTTCCTCGCTGCCCAGCGCGGCCAGCCGCAGGAACAGGGAGCGGGAGAGCGTGCGGGTGTCCAGCGGCTCGTGGGAGCGCGTCGCCTCCCGCCGGGGGGCGGTGCCGGACGGCGCCGGGCCGGCGGAGTCGAGCGCCTCGGGGGAGCCGGGCACGGCGCAGGTGTCGATGGCTTCCGGGCTCTCGCGCACATCGGGCGCGGGCACGCTCTTCATGAGCGTGAGCACCTGCACCTTTGAGCTGCCCTGTTCTGCGGACATGCCACCCCCTTGAGGTCGCGGACGGTCGCGGTGGCCACGACCATCGGAGGAACGCAGCCTCCACCTGAATACCGGAGGCGGAGCTGCGGCAAACGCGGTTCCAGCAGAATGTCACATGTCGGCAACGCGCTGTAGTGACATGTCGACAAGTCAGGTGTGGATCCGTGCAGTTAGCAGGGGGTGTGCCGGTTTTGCCGCCGGATTGTTCACCCGGACGTGGATCACTCGATCCGGTTATGCCTCGATTCGATTTGCGGATCGAAGCCGCGCGAAGCTCCTGGCCAGCAGCCTGGACACATGCATCTGGGACACGCCCAGCTCCTGGCTGATCTGGGACTGCGTCAGATTGCTGTAGTAGCGGAGCATCAGGATCCGCTGCTCGCGTTCGGGCAGTTGTACGAGGAGGTGGCGGACCAGATCGCGGTGCTCGACCCCGGCAAGGGCCGGGTCCTCGTAGCCGAGCCGGTCGAGCAGGCCCGGCAGGCCGTCGCCCTCCTGGGCCGCCTCCAGGGAGGTCGCGTGGTACGAGCGGCCCGCCTCGATGCAGGCCAGCACCTCGTCCTCGCCGATCTTCAGCCGGTCGGCGATCTCGGCGGTCGTGGGCGAGCGGCCGTGAGCGGTCGTCAGGTCCTCGGTGGCGCCGTTCACTTGGACCCACAGCTCGTGCAGCCGGCGCGGGACGTGGACGGTACGTACGTTGTCGCGGAAGTACCGCTTGATCTCGCCCACCACCGTCGGCATGGCGAAGGTGGGGAACTGCACCCCGCGCTCCGGGTCGAACCTGTCGATCGCGTTGATCAGGCCGATCGTGCCGACCTGGACCACGTCCTCCATCGGCTCGTTGCGGGAGCGGAACCGCGCCGCCGCGTACCGCACCAGCGGCAGGTTCGCCTCGATCAGCGCCCCGCGCACCCGGTGGTGCTCCGGAGTGCCCGGCTCCAGGCCCTTGAGCTGCCCGAAGAGGACCTGGGTGAGCGCCCGGGTGTCCGCGCCCCGGGTGCTGGTCCGTACGGGGGTACGGTGGCGTTCGGGGGGCTCCTGGGGTTCGTTCTGGGGCGGCACTTGAGGTGCGGTACTGGCCGGCACGGTCAACGCCACCCCTTCGCGGTCACTGCTTGGTCAATGTCGCGGTCAACTTCGGTCGAACCATCGTCGACTCATCCGTCAAAAGCGGTCATAGCATCACAAGACATGTCCACTGTGTGCAAGCACCGTATAACCACGTGTTGAGGGCAAGTTGGGCATTTGGCCTGCCCGGCACCGGCCCTCGGGCACACGAAAGGCCCCGCACCACTCGGATGCGGGGCCCCGTCGCGTACCGGCTCGGAACGGCCGTCAGAACGGGTAGTCGGCGATCACCCAGGTGGCGAACTCGCGCCACTGCCCGGCCGCGGCCTGGTGGGCCGGGTGTTCGAGGTAGCGCTTCAGCGCGTCCGCGTCCTCGACCGCCGAGTTGATGGCGAAGTCGTACGCGACGGGCCGGTCGGTGATGTTCCAGGCGCATTCCCAGAACCTCAGCTCGGGGACGAGCCCGTCCAGTTCCTCGAACGCCCTCACCCCGGCGGCGACGCGCGCCTCGTCGCGCTCCACGCCTTCGTTGAGCTTGAAGAGGACCAGATGGCGGATCATGTGTGCTCCTTGCCGTACGTACGTGTCAGCGCCGCCGCTGATCGTACGAGCAGCCCTTCGCGACTCAGCGGACCAGCTCGGTCATGAACTGGCCGATCCCCTTCGCGGCGGAGGAGATCCCCTCGAACCCCGTCTGGACCATCCCCGCGGCCTCCACGGGTGAGGTGATGATCGTATAAAGCACGAAGACGACCGCGCAGTAGAGCAGCACCTTCTTCACGTCCACGTGCGTGCACCCTCCCCGGCTCCCCTGTGCGCTCGCGTGAGTCTAACCAACACCACTTCCGCCGTCCTCACCATGTCTTTAAGGTCCAAGGGCCCCCGGATCGGGGCCCTTCGCCGGACGGTACGGACGTGACGCGGGAGCAGGATGGTTCCCGAGCCCAGCGGATCCGGCAGGAATCCGAGGGGCCGGAACAGGGCCTCACTGCGGGGTCCGCGCAGCGAGCTTCCCCCCGAACGCGGCATGGACTTGCAGGACCGTTCCCGTCGGGGGAACGGCTTGTCCCCCCCGGTTCCGCTCCCCCGTGCCGGACGCGAAAGCCCGGCCGTGCTCGGCCGGGCTTTCGCGCGTCCGGGCCGGGCACCGGGGCACGCAAGAAGGGCCCCGACGCTGTCGGGGCCCTTCTGAGAGCGGTAGCGGAGGGATTTGAACCCTCGGTGACTTGCGCCACACTCGCTTTCGAGGCGAGCTCCTTCGGCCGCTCGGACACGCTACCGAGAGAGAGCTTAGCCCAAGGTGGCCCGTGGTTTGAAATCCGTATGCGGCGACCGGGGTGAGACGTGGGTCACCGCCCGCCCACCGGCTTGGCCGACGCCCTGCCGACGCCCGGTCAGCGCTCCCGGAAGAAGGCCGTCAGCTGGCGGGAGCACTCCTCCTCCAGTACGCCCTGGATCACCTCGGGGCGGTGGTTGAGCCGCCGGTCGCGCACCAGGTCCCACAGGGACCCGGCCGCGCCCGCCTTCTCGTCGCGCGCCCCGTAGACGACCCGTTCGACCCGGGACTGCACCAGCGCGCCCGCGCACATGACGCACGGCTCCAGGGTCACCACGAGCGTGCAGCCGGTCAGCCGCCACTCCCCGGTCCTCTCCGCCGCCCGGCGGAGCGCGACGATCTCCGCGTGCCCCGTGGGGTCGCCGGTGATCTCGCGCTCGTTGTGGGCGGTGGCGAGGACCGTGCCGGCCGCTGACAGGACGACGGCGCCGACCGGCACGTCGCCGGCCAGCGCGGCCCGCCCGGCCTCCCCGAGGGCGGTGCGCATCGGCTCCGCCCAGGGGTCGCGTACGGGATCGTGCGCCACGGCCACTAGCGCACGGCCTCCAGCACCTCGGCCGCTCCCAGCGCGTCGGCGATCTCCACCAGCGCGTCCGAGTCGAGCGTGAGCAGCTGGCCCACGCTCACGCCGAGGTCGGCGAGGATCGCGGTGTCCCCGAGCGGGCCCGCGGGCACCGGGTCGAGGGCGTCCACGGCTTCGTCGTCCGGGTCCTCCTGTTCGTCGAGGTCGCCGTCCTCCGTGCCGTCGAGGTCCAGCGCGTCCAGGTCGTCGGCGCTGTCGTCGGAGGCAGGATCGCGGCCGAGCAGTTCGTCGGTGAGGAGGATTTCTCCGTACGAGGAACGGGCGGCGGCTGCGGCGTTGGAGACGTAGATGCGCGGGTCCTCCTCGCCGTCCAAGCGGACGACGCCGAACCAGACATCCTCCTGCTCGATGAAGACGAGGACCGTGTCGTCGGCTCCGTCGGCCGTGGCCTCCCGGGCCAGGTCGGCGAGGTCGGCGAGGGTCTCCACATCGTCGAGCTCCGTGTCGCTCGCTTCCCACCCGTCTTCGGTGCGCGCGAGCAGTGCGGCGAAGTACACCGTGACTCTCCCACTGGTCATAGGCGTGCCGGTTGGGGGTCCCCCCGGCCGTGGCTTCACTGGAATCGTTGCAGAAACAACGCCGTTGCGAGAGTTCTTCCGCGGTTGCGTTTCGCCGGTCGTCGCGTCGGCCGCGTTACCCGGCGTCCGTTCCCGTCGCTTCTCAGGTCACCAGCGGAAGGTTCGCATGCGCATGGCCTGGCGCATACGGGCCGCGCGGGCGCGGCGGGGCTGGACGCGGTCGCGCAGGGCCTTCGCCTCGTGCAACTCGCGCAGGAACTGGGCGCGCCGCCGCCGCCGCTCGGCCGCGCTCTCGGGCCGCGCGTCGTCCGTGTCGTCCCTGCCGTCCTGCTTGTCCGGCCGCTTGTCCGCCTGCTTGTCCGCCATGAGTGGGCACCGCCCCGGGGGTGTGTCAGTCCCTCGTCAGTCCCTCCCACCTTCCCTCGGGTGGGTGGTTTGATGCCAGCGCGGACGGCGCGGGCGGGCCGTCGGCCCGGTTACTGTGGGGTTATGCGTCTCCACGTCGTCGACCACCCCCTGGTCGCCCACAAGCTCACCACCCTGCGCGACAAGCGCACCGACTCCGCGACCTTCCGGCGCCTCGCCGACGAGCTGGTCACCCTGCTCGCGTACGAGGCCACGCGCGACGTGCGCACCGAGCAGGTCGACATCGAGACCCCGGTGACCCCGACGACGGGTGTGAAGCTGTCGTACCCGCGTCCGCTGGTGGTCCCGATCCTGCGGGCGGGCCTCGGCATGCTGGACGGCATGGTCCGCCTGCTGCCGACCGCCGAGGTGGGCTTCCTGGGCATGATCCGCAACGAGGAGACCCTGGAGGCCTCCACGTACGCGACGCGCATGCCGGAGGACCTCTCCGGGCGCCAGGTGTACGTCCTGGACCCGATGCTGGCCACCGGCGGCACGCTGGTCGCGGCGATCAAGGAGCTCATCAGGCGCGGCGCGGACGACGTGACGGCGGTCGTCCTGCTCGCCGCGCCCGAGGGCGTCGAGGTCATGGAGCGCGAGCTCGCGGGCACGCCGGTGACGGTCGTGACGGCGTCGGTGGACGAGCGGCTCAACGAGCACGGGTACATCGTGCCGGGCCTCGGTGACGCGGGCGACCGGATGTACGGCTCGGCGGAGTAGGCCAACCTGCTGTTTGTCTGCGGGCCGTCCGTGACTGGTCGCGCCCCTTCTCGGGCCCGGTGTTTGTCTGCGGCTCATCTGTGGCTGGTCGCGCAGTTCCCCGCGCCTCTTCTCGGCCCGGTGTTTGTCTGCGGCTCATCTGTGGCTGCTCGCGCAGTTCCCCGCGCCCCTTAGGCAACTCCGGCCCCTCCGGCGTGCGAGAAGCGGGCCCGCAACTCCGCCTGTCCGGCGGCGAGGAACGGGACCCGGCCACATTTCAGGCCCTCCGGCGTTTGAGGAGAGGGGCAGGGGCCGCAGGCACCGCCCCTTCAGGGCGCGGGGCTGTGACATGCGGCTCCGCCGCGTGGGCGCGACCAGCCACAGGCAGCCCGCAGACGAACGAGGTCCGGGGCGGAGCCTCGAAGCGGGGTGCAGGGGCCGCAGGCCCCGCAACGGGGGTCCGGGGGCGCAGCCCCCGGGAAACCCACCTCAACCCCCACCCACCCCCGGAGGGTTCAGGGAAGGGGCGGGGTGGGGGCCAGGGCCTGTCCGGCGGATCGCACCAGGACCCCGCTCACCAGGGCCGAAAGGCGGAGGCACCTCGCGGGCGACCAGATCCGCCGGACAGGCCCTAGCACTTGCCGGACGGCTGCGAGGCCGGCTTTCCCAGCGCCGCCAGGGCCGTGGCCGCCTGTTGGGCCGGGTCCAGGGTCTGGAAGGTCGAGCCCAGGATGAGGTCGACGTCCGGGGTCGAGCGGGCGTCCGTCTTCTGGGTCGTGCCCTTCAGCTGCGTACCCAGGACCGAGAACATGCCCCGCGTCGCCCCGGGCGCGCCCAGCAGTATCCCGTTCCCGGTGACCTTCTTGTCGTACTCCTCCGGCGCGTTCCCCACCTTGCCGATGGCGAAGCCGCGTTTCTTGAGTTCGTCCGCCGTCTCCTTGGCGAGGCCGCCCCGCGGCGTCGCGTTGTAGACGTTCACCGTGATCTGGGCGGGCTTCGGCAGCGCGGCGGCCGCGGCGGTGGCCGTGGACGGCGACGGGCTGGGCGCGCAGTCCTGCTTCGCGCCCGCCGTCTCCTTCTTCGCGTCGTCCGACCCGCCGAAGACGTCGATGAGCTGGATCGTCCCCCAGCCGATCAGACCGAGGGCCACGACGGCGGCGACCGCCGCGAGCAGGAGCCGGCCGCGGCGGCGGGGGCGGCGCATCCGCGGGTACTTGTCGCCCGTGATGCGGTACTTTCCGCCCATGCCGGGGGGAGTGAGCATGCTCATGTGCGCAGCGTAGTGCGGCCTGGTGGCGATGCCTACTAAATGATCAATGGATGGCGGCCGTATGAGCGGTAAAGAGCCCGAAAGGATCAGTCCGGATCAGTCCGGACGGCCGTCGGAGGGTGCCGCTCAGTCCATTTCCAGCACGCGCGCGTGGAGCACCTGGCGCTGCTGGAGCGCCGCGCGCACCGCGC
The DNA here is from genome assembly GCF_055570295.1 of Streptomyces sp. NPDC031265. Classification (NCBI taxonomy): domain Bacteria; kingdom Bacillati; phylum Actinomycetota; class Actinomycetes; order Kitasatosporales; family Streptomycetaceae; genus Streptomyces; species Streptomyces sp. NPDC031265. Next base: position 97,396 of record NZ_JBVIHM010000001.1, on the reverse strand, counting down.
GGTGCAGCCCGTCCTCCAGGTAGAGGTCGCCCTGCCACTTCACGACATGGGCGAAGAGGTCGCCGTAGAACGTGGAGTCCTCCGCCAGGAGGGTCTCCAGGTCGAGCTGGCCCTTCGTGGTGACGAGCTGATCGAGCCGGACCGGGCGCGGCGCGACGTCCGCCCACTGCCGGGTGCTTTCCCGGCCGTGGTCGGGGTACGGCCGCCCGCTTCCGATGCGCTTGAAGATCACACGGAAAGCCTACCGGGCAAGCGGCTCCGGGCGCAGCCATGGTGCGCGAGTGCGATCCTGGGCGGAGTGCCGCAAACCCGACATTGGGGGCTCGCCATGACCGACAGCGACGAGACGCCGGGCTCGTCGGCGGGGGTGACGCCGGGTGCGATGCCGGGCGGGGCGCCGGGCGCGGCTGGGTCCGCCGACGCCGCGCCGCGCGCCGCCTCCGCGCCTCCGCCCCCGCCCGCGACCTCCTCCGTCTCCCTCCCTCCCCCCGTCGCCGAGATCGCCACCGGGTACGCCTTCGCCGGCCCCGCCATGGAGCTCGGGGCCGTGCTCTGGGAGGGGCAGTGCCACGCCGACGCGCCGGTCCGTATCCCGCTCGCCATGCTCAACCGGCACGGCCTGGTCGCCGGAGCCACCGGCACCGGCAAGACCAAGACGCTCCAGCTCCTCGCCGAGCAGCTGTCCGCCAACGGCGTTCCCGTCTTCCTGGCGGACGTGAAGGGGGACGTCTCCGGGATCGCCGCGCCCGGGCAGGACGCCCCCAAGGTGCGGGAGCGGGCCGGGCAGGTCGGGCAGACATGGGAGGCGGCCGGGTTCCCCTGCGAGTTCTACGCGCTCGGCGGCATCGGCGCCGGCATCCCCCTGCGGGCCACGGTCACCAGCTTCGGGCCCGTACTCCTGTCGAAGGTGCTCCAGCTCAACCAGACGCAGGAGCAGTCGCTCGGCCTGATCTTCCACTACGCCGACTCCAAGGGCCTTGAGCTGTACGACCTGAAGGACCTCAAGGCGGTCACCGGCTTCCTGGTCTCGGATGTCGGCAAGCCCGAGCTGAAGGGGATCGGCGGGCTGTCGTCCGTCACCGCCGGGGTGATCCTGCGGTCGATCACCGCCTTCGAGCAGCAGGGCGCGGCTGAGTTCTTCGGGGAGCCGGAGTTCGACGTCAGCGAGCTGCTGCGGCTGGGGCCGGACGGGCGCGGGGTGGTGTCCGTACTGGAGCTGCCCGCCGTCCAGGACAAGCCGCAGCTCTTCTCGACCTTCCTGATGTGGCTGCTCGCGGAGCTGTTCAACGGGCTGCCGGAGGTCGGCGACGTGGACCGGCCCAAGCTCGTCTTCTTCTTCGACGAGGCGCATCTGCTGTTCAGCGGGGCGTCGAAGGCGTTCCTGGAGTCGATCACGCAGACGGTGCGGCTCATTCGCTCGAAGGGGGTCGGCGTCTTCTTCGTGACGCAGACGCCGAAGGACGTGCCCGCGGATGTGCTGGCGCAGCTGGGCAACCGGGTGCAGCACGCGCTGCGCGCCTTCACGCCGGACGACGCGAAGGCGCTGAAGGCGACGGTACGGACGTTTCCCAAGTCGCCGTACGACCTGGAGGAGACGCTCACCGGGCTCGGTACGGGCGAGGCGGTGATCACGGTCCTGAGCGAGACGGGCGCGCCTACGCCGGTCGCGTTGACGCGGCTGCGGGCGCCGCAGTCCCTGATGGGGCCGGTGCCGGCGGAGGACCTCGACCGGCTGGTCAAGTCCTCCCTCCTGTACGGGCGTTACGCGGAGGCCGTCGACCGCGAGTCGGCGTTCGAGAAGCTGTCGGCGGGGGAGAGGGAGCGGGAGGCGGCGGCGGTGGAGTCGGCGCTGGGTTCCCCCTCGGCGGAATCTCCCTCGGCGCCGAAGGGGCGGGCCGACAAGTCCCTGGCCGAGCAGGTGGTCGGCAGTGGGATCTTCCGTTCCCTGGCGCGGTCGGTGGGTACGCAACTGGGCCGCGAGATCTCCCGTTCCCTGTTCGGCACCCGGCGCAGGTAGCCCCCACCCCGCCCCTTCCCTGAACCCTCCGGGGGTGGGTGGGTGGTTGAGGTGGTCTCCCGGGGGCTGCGCCCCCGGACCCCCGTTGCGGGGCCTGCGGCCCCTGCACCCCGCTTCGAGGCTCCGCCGCGGACCTCGTTCGTCTGTGGGCTGCCTGTGGCTGGTCGCGCCCACGCGGCGGAGCCGCATGTCACAGCCCCGCGCCCTGAAGGGGCGGTGCCTGCGGCCCCTGCCCCGCTCCTCCAACGCCGGAGGGCCTGAAATGTGGCCGGGTCCCCTTCTGCCTTCAGGGGTGCGGGGAACGGCGCGCTCAGCCCAAGCCGGCCCGCAGGCATACGCCGGGCGAATAGGGGCGCGGGGAACTGCGCGAGCAGCCACATGCAACCCGCAGGCATACGCCGGGCCGAATAGGGGCGCTGGGAACTGCGCGAGCAACCACATGCAACCCGCAGGCAAACGCCGGGCCGAATAGGGGCGCGGGGAACTGCGCGATCGGCCTGAGACCGGGTCACTTCGGCGGCTTCGCCGCCCTCGCCGCCGCCTTCATCTCCTGCTTGTGCGCCCGCACCTTCGCCAGTGTCTGCGGGCCCGTGATGTCCGCCACCGAGCGGTGGCAGTTCGCCTCGCCGTACGGGCCCGCGGCCTCTCGCCAGCCCGGAGGGCGGATGGAGAGCTGCTTGCCCAGGAGGGCCAGGAAGATGCGGGCCTTCTGGTCGCCGAAGCCGGGGAGGGCCTTGAGGCGGGTCAGCAGGTCCGCGCCGGTCGGCGCGTCACGCCAGACCGCCTCCGCGTCGCCCCCGTACTCCTCCACCAGATACCGGCAGAGCTGCTGAACGCGCTGAGCCATGGAGCCGGGGTAGCGGTGCACGGCAGGTTTCTGCTTCAGGAGGTCGGCGAAGGCGTCCGGGCCGTAGGAGGCGATCGCCGCCGCGTCCAAGTCGTCCGCACCCATCCGCGTCGCGATCGTGTAGGGCCCCGCGAAGGCCCACTCCATCGGGATCTGCTGGTCCAGCAGCATGCCGATCAGCGCGGCCAGAGGGCTGCGGCTGAGCAGCGCGTCGGCCTCCGGCTGCTGGGACAGGCGCAGTGTCTGCCCCGGTTTCTCACTCGGTGCCATACGTCGATGATCACCGGGGTGGTCACGCTTCGCACCCCGCCGTCACCGTTTTCCCGTGAACTCACACTTTCGTATGACTGGCGCAACCGTTCGGAATGTCCACCCGGACGGCGGGTAGTGCTGGGGCCGACCAACTGGTGCCATCAGGAGGGGAAGCCCAGTGACGCAGCCGTTCGTCCTGCCGGATTTCTATATGCCGTATCCGGCCCGGCTCAATCCCCATCTCGAAGCCGCGCGGGTCCACTCCCGCGAGTGGGCTCGCGGAATGGGCATGCTGGAGGGGTCCGGCATCTGGGAGCTGAGCGACCTCGACGCCCATGACTACGCGCTGCTGTGCTCGTACACCCACCCCGACTGCGACGCGGAAGCGCTGTCGCTCGTCACCGACTGGTACGTGTGGGTGTTCTTCTTCGATGACCACTTCCTCGAAGAGTTCAAGCGGACCCAGGACCGGGACGGGGGGAAGGCCTATCTCGAACGGCTTGCCGCCTTTATGCCCATGGACCTCGCCGAGGGGTTTCCCGAGCCCGCCAACCAGGTCGAGAAGGGTCTCGCCGACCTGTGGGCGCGGACCGTGCCCAGCATGTCCTACGGCTGGAGGGAACGGTTCGCCGAGTCCACCCGCAACCTCCTCAACGAGTCGATGTGGGAGCTCGTCAACATCAACGCGGGGCGCATCGCCAACCCCGTCGAGTACATCGAGATGCGCCGCAAGGTCGGCGGCGCGCCCTGGTCGGCGGGGATCATCGAGTACGCGGCGAACGCCGAACTCCCGCCCGCCGTGGCGGCCTCGCGCCCGCTGCGGGTCCTCACCGACGCGTTCTCGGACGGCGTCCATCTGCGCAACGACCTCTTCTCGTACCAGAGGGAGGTGGAGGAGGAAGGCGAGCTGAGCAACGGGATTCTGGTGCTGGAGACCTTTCTCGGGTGTACGACCCAGGAAGCCGCCGAGACCGTCAACGATCTCCTCACCTCCCGGCTCCAGCAGTTCGAGAACACCGCCCTCACCGAAGTCCCGGCGCTGTGTCTGGAGAAGGGGCTCAGTCCGGAGGAGTGTGCTCGGATCGCCGCCTACGTCAAGGGGCTTCAGGACTGGCAGTCCGGCGGGCACGAGTGGCACATGCGCTCCAGCCGGTACATGAACGAGCAGGCGCAGGAGCGGCATTCGATGTTCGGCGGGGTGCTCGGCACCTCGGCGCTGGACATCAAGAACCTCTTCGGGCGCCCGGCGCAGGCCCGGCTGCGCAGCCACGGCCATGTGCCGTTCGAGCGCGTCGGGCCGTCCCTGCTCCCCGACTTCGACGTGCCCTTCGAGCTGGGGCTCAGCCCGCACCACGCCGACGCGCGCGAGCGCTCGGTGGCCTGGGCGGGGCGGATGGGCCTGCTCAACGACATCTGGGACGAGCAGAAGCTGATCGGCTACGACTTCGCACTCTGCTCGGCCGGGCTCGACCCGGACGCCACCCCGGAGGAGCTGGAGCTCAGCGCGGAGTGGCTGACCTGGGGGACGTACGGGGACGACTACTACCCGCTGGTGTACGGGCGTTCGCGCGATCTCACCGGTGCGCGGGTCGCTCATGAGCGGCTCCTGCACATGCTGGATGCCGACGATCCGGAGCGCGGGTGCGCCCTCGCGGTGAGCCCGATGGAACGTTCGCTCGCCGACCTGTGGGCGCGCACGGCGGGCCCGATGTCCCCGTACGGACGCCAGAACTTCCGCCAGGCGGTCGAGGTGATGCTGGAGAGCTGGCTGTGGGAGCTGCACAACCAGGGCCAGCACCGCATCCCCGACCCGGTCGACTACATCGAGATGCGGCGGAGCACCTTCGGCTCGGACCTCACCTTGGCCCTGAGCCGGATGCGGCACGCCGACGCGCTGCCGCCGGAGATCTTCCGCACGGGCACGATGAGCGCCCTGGAGAACTCCGCGATGGACTACGGGATGCTGATCAACGACTTCTTCTCGTACCAGAAGGAGATCGAGTTCGAGGGCGAGGTGCACAACCTGCTCCTGGTAGTGCAGCGCTTCTTCGACTGCGACTACCCGGCCTCGGTGCGGATCGCCGACGACCTGGTGCGCTCGCGGATGCGGCAGTTCCTCCACATCAAGAAGACCGAGATCCCGCTGCTGTACGAGGAGTTCGGGCTCGACGCGGACGGCCGGGCGGCCCTCGACGCGTACGTGAAGGAGTTCGAGGACTGGATCGCGGGCATCCTCAACTGGCACCGGGGCACGCGCCGCTACAGCGACGAGTCGCTGCGCGGCGGCTCGCTGCCCAATGTGATCCCCTCGGTGCTCGCCTCCTCCGGGCCCGGCACGGCCGCGCTCCGGTTCGCCCAGCTGGTGGCGCAGTCGACCGGCGGCCCGGTGGACAGCCAGGTCGCGGGGGTCACCGGGGCGTGATCGACTTGCGGGCATGGGTCATGACCACGGTCCCCCGGGCTCTCGGCTTCGCCCGAGCGGGGAGGGGCCCCCATCCTCCGGGGCTGCGGGCACCCTGAGCGGCACGTTCCGCGGCCGGCTGCTGTGGACCATCGGCATCAGCGCGTCGATCACCGTCATCCAGGTGGTCGGCGCGCTGCTCTCCGGCTCGCTCGCCCTGCTCGCGGACGCCGCGCACAGCCTCACCGACGCGGTCGGCGTCGCCCTGGCGCTCGGCGCGATCACCCTGGCCCAGCGTGCTCCCACGCCCCGCCGCACCTTCGGCTTCTACCGCGTGGAGATCTTCTCGGCGGTCCTGAACGCCCTGCTGCTCGTGGCGGTCTTCATCTGGGTGCTGTGGTCGGCGATCGGCCGGTTCAGCGAGCCGGTGGAGGTCAAGGGCGGGCTGATGTTCGCGGTCGCGGTGGGCGGACTCGCGGCGAACCTGGTCGGGCTGTGGCTGCTGCGGGACGCCAAGGACCAGAGCCTCAATGTGCGCGGCGCCTATCTGGAGGTCCTGGGCGACGCGCTCGGCTCGGTCGCGGTGATCATTGGCGGTCTGGTCATCCTCCTCACGGGCTGGCAGGCGGCCGACCCGATCGCGTCCATCGTGATCGGTCTGCTGATCGTGCCGAGGGCGTACGGACTGCTGCGCGACGCCCTGCACGTCCTGATGGAGGCCGCCCCGCAGGACATGGACCTGGCGGAGGTGCGCCGCCACCTGCTCGACGAGCCCGGCGTGCTGGCGGTCCACGATCTGCACGGCTGGACCGTCACCTCCGGGATGCCGGTCCTCACCGCCCATGTGGTGGTGGCCGACGACGCGCTGGCCGACGGGTACGGGGACCTGCTGCGGCGCCTCCAGCGGTGCGTCGGCGACCACTTCGACGTGGCCCACTCCACGATCCAGCTGGAGCCCGAGGGACACCCCGAGACCCCCGGTGCGCTGCACAGCTAGTCCGGTACTCGCTCACCGACCGGGGGAGCGGTACGCCCTTGTCACATCCGGGCCCGGCGCGTCGTCCTAGGGACATGGACATCGCCATTGCGGGAGGGACGGGGACGCTGGGAAGCCGCGTCGCCGAGGAGCTGCGTACGCGGGGGCACCGCGTGCGGGTGCTGAGCCGTAGGTCACCGGAGTACCGGGTCGACCTGACCACGGGGGAGGGGCTGATCGACGCCCTTGCGGGGTGCGACGTCGTGGTGGACGCGGCCAACGGCCACGGGACCGCCAGGGGGGCGGCCCGGACGCTCGTGGACGGGTCGCGGCGGCTGCTCGCCGCCGCGCGGGCCGTGGGCGTACAGCACCACGTATGCGTCTCGATCGTGGGCTGCGACATGGTGCCGATGGGATATATGCAGGTCAAGGCCGAACAGGAGTGGGTCGTACGGGAGGGCAGGGTGCCCTGGACGATCGTGCGGGCCACCCAGTTCCACGAACTGCTCGCTTCGACGCTCGCGTCGGCCGCCAAGTGGGGCGTGGTGCCGGTGCCCCGGGCCCGGCTGCGCACGGTCGCCGCCCTGGAGGCCGCCTGGGTGGTCGCCGATGTGGCGGAGGGGGTGCCGCACCGGGGGCGGATCGAGATCTGCGGGCCCGAGGACACCGATATCCGGGAGATGGCCCGGGTCTGGCGCGAGGTCACCGGCCGCAAGGCCCTGCTGATGCCGGTGCCGCTGCCCGGCCGGATGGGCCAGGCGCTGCGGGCGGGCGCGCTCACCGTGGAGCGGCCGGATGTGCGCGGCACCATGTCGTTCGCGGAGTGGCTGCGCAGCGAGCAGGTCTGGGCGAGCGTCGCGGGGCTGCGGTGAGCGCGGCCGGCGGGCGCGGGCCGCTGTCCAACGAGGACGGACTGGCCCGGGCCTTCGAGCGGGAGCGGCCCCGGCTGCTGAGGGTCGCCTATACGACGACGGGGTGCCTGGCGGAGGCGGAGGACTGCGTCCAGGAGGCGTGGCTGCGGCTGCGCGGCCTCGACGACCCGGGCGCGGTCCGCGATCTGCGCGCCTGGCTGACCACGACGGTGGGCCGGCTCGCCCTGGACGCGCTGGGCAGCGCCCGGGTGCGGCGCGAGCGGTACGTCGGCACCTGGCTGCCCGAGCCGCTGGTGGAGCAGGCACCGGACGAGCAGGACCCCGCCGACCGGGTCACGCTCGACGAGTCGGTGTCGATGGCATTGATGATCGTCCTGGACGAGCTGTCGCCCGCCCAGCGCACCGCGTTCCTGCTGCACGACGTGTTCGGGCTGCCCTTCGAGGAGGTCGCGGGCGTGGTGGGCCGCACCCCGGCGGCCGTACGCCAGTTGGCCTCGCGGGCCCGCCGCCACGTCGACGGCAGCCGCCCGCACCACCCCGCCGGATACGCCCGCCAGCGCGAGCTGGTCAGCGCCTTCGGCCAGGCCTGTCAGGAGGGGGATCTGGAGCGGCTGGTCTCGCTGCTCGACCCCGAGGTGGTCTGGCGCGGCGACGGCGGCGGCAAGGTGACCGCGCTGAACGGCATCGTGCGCGGCGCCGACAACGTGGCGCGCGGCATCGTCGCCCTCACCCGGGTGCACGTCCCGCCGGACGGGCTGCGGCTCGCCCACGTCAACGGCGCGCCCGGCCTCGCCCTGTACCACTGGGACGGCGCCCGCACGATCGTGGCGATCACCGTGGACGGCGGCCGGATCACCTCCGTGGACGCCATCCGCAACCCCGACAAGCTGACCCACGTACCGGACGCGTGAGCGCTTCGGCGCCCGCCACCGCCTGAACGTCCGCCCGAGCCACGCCGACCGGCCCGGGCAGCCGAAGGGGCCCTCTCCGGCTGGTCACGGGGTGACCAGCCGGAGCGCGGCCAAGGAACGGGAACAGCCGTTACTGGAGCGCCGCTTCCGCGAGTGCCCGGACCACCAGGGGGACCGCCTCGGCCCGGTGCTCCCGGTGCACCACGAACCGTACGGACCCGGTCGGCAGCGGCAGTACGAGCACCCCTCGCTCCGCGAGCCGTTCGCGCAGCTCGTCGGGGTCGCGCCCGGGCAGCCGTACGGTCACGATGTTGGTGGGGCACGGGGGGTCGCCCACCTCCGCCCCCGGCACCCCGGCGAGCCCCTCGGCCAGCTGCGCGGCGAGCGCGTGGTCCTCGGCGAGGCGGGACACCCGCGCGAGCCCCTCCAGGGCGGCCGCCGCGAGCACACCCGACTGGTGCATGGTGCCGCCGAGCAGCAGCCGCAGCTCCCGGGCCCGCGCGACGAACTCCGCGTCCGCGCACAGCAGCGACCCGACCGGCGCGCCCAGCCCTTTGGCCAGGCAGAACGTCACGCTGTCCGCCGGGGCCGCGAGCTTCTCCACCGGCACCCCGAGCGCGACCGCCGCGTTGGCGAGCCGGGCCCCGTCCAGATGGACGTGCGCCCCCTGCTCCCGGCCGAGCCCCGCGAGCCGGTCCACCTCGGCCGGGTCGAGCGCGTTGCCGGTGTGCATCATGCAGGTGTTCTCCAGGGCCACGATCCCCGGCCGCCCGCCGCCCTCGCGCAGCGCCGCCGCCAGCGCGTCCGGGTCCGGGGCGCCGTCGTCGCGCTCCGGCAGCGCCACCGGCTCGGCTCCGGCGAACCGCCGCATCCCCTCGGCCTCGAAGAGCGCGATGTGGCTCGTGGCGCCCATGAGCAGCCGGCTGCCGGGGCCGGGCGCGGCCGCGAGCACCGCGACCAGGTTGGCCATGGTGCTGCTCGGCAGGAACAGCGCCGCCCCGGTCCCGAGCAGCCGGGCGCCCTCCTCCTCCAGTTCCCGTACGCAGGGGTCGTCCCCGTAGGCGTCGTCGCCCACCTCGGCCGCGGCCATCGCGGCCCGCATCGCCGCGTCCGGGGCGGTACGGGTGTCGCTGCGGAAGTCCAGGAAGACGGACACGGTCAGCTCCCCTCCAAGTACGGGCCGGGAGCGGCGCGGTGGCCCACCCACACCGCCCGGGTGTGCGTGTACTGCCCGGCGGCGTGCACTCCGAGCTCACGGCCGTAGCCGCTCTGCCCGATGCCGCCCACGCTGATGTGCTCGTCGGTGTCGCCCCAGGTGTTGAACCAGAGCATCCCGGCCCGCAGCCGCCGTGCGAAGCGCTCGACGCGCCCGCCGTCCGCCGTCCACACGGACGCGGACAGGCCGTACTCGGTGTCGTGTGCCAGCTCCAGCGCCTGCTCCTCGGTACGGAACGAGCGCACCGCCAGGACCGGCCCGAACAGCTCCTCGCGCCAGGCCCGGAGCGTGCCCGGCACCTCGTCGAGGATGGTGGGAGCGACGTAGTACCCGCCGCTCAACTCGCCGTCCAGCACCGGCCGTACGTCCTTCTGGCCGGGCGGCAGCAGGGCCCGGACGCCGTGGGCCACCGCCTCCTCGACCGCCGACGCGACCCGCTCCACGGCCCGGCGGGTGATCAGCGGGCCGAGCTCGGTGCCCGGGTCGTCGGTGGGGCCGACGCGGCGCGCGAAGGCCCGCGCGGCCACTTCCCGTACGAAGTCGTCGTGCACGCTCTCGTGGACGATCAGCCGGGAGGCGCCGACGCACATCTGGCCCGAGTTCCCGGTGAACGCCTCCACCGCCGAGGCCGCGGCCGCCTCCATATCGGCGTCCGGGAAGACGACCAGGGGGTTCTTGCCGCCCAGTTCGAGCGAGACGCGCTTGACCGACTCGGCGCACCGCGCCGCCACCTCGCGGCCCGCCGCCGTGGAGCCGGTGAAGGAGACGGCCGCGACCTCGGGCAGCGTGCACAGCAGCCGGCCCGCCCCGGCGCCGCCGTACACCGCGCCGAGCACGCCCTCGGGCAGCACCCGCCCGCCGAGCTCCACGAGCAGCCGCACGCTCAGCGGGGTCTCGGGCGCCGGCTTCGCGACGGCCGTGTTGCCGTACGCGAGCGCGCCCCCCACCTTCCAAGCGGCCATGAGCAACGGGTAGTTGGAGGGGACGACGGCCGCGCACACGCCGAGCGGGATCCGGTCCGTGTACGCGCGTGTGCCCGGGCCCGACGGGTGCACCTCGCCCGACGGGCGCAGCGCCTGTTCGGCGAACCAGCGCAGCGCCCGCACCGCGAAGTCGACCTCGCCGCCGATCCGCGCGACCGGCTTGCCCGCGCCGCGCCGCTCCAGCTCGACGAAGTCGGCCCGCCGCTCGTGGACCGCGTCGGCCAGCCCGTGCAGGCGGTCCGCGCGGTGGCGGGGCCCGGCCGCGTACCAGCCGTCGAAGGCCCGCGCCGCCCGCCGCACCGCCTCGGCGCACTCGGCGGGCGTGCTGTCGGGGAGGCGGCCGTAGACCTGGCCGGTCGCGGGGTCGTACAACTCGCGGCCCTCAGGGGCCGGTTCGCTCGCGGACGGGCCGGAGGTCACAGGGCGGACCCCTGTTCCGTCAGGGGCGCGGCGGCCAGGACCTCCCGTACGCGGGCGAGCATGAACTCCTTGTCCAGGCCCTCGCGGGCGCTGCTCAGCAGCCTGGCCTCGACCCCGGCGTTCACGTCGTGCCACATCGCGTCGAAGGGACCGACGCCCTCGTCGACGTACGCCAGGTACAGCGTCTGCCCGTCCAGGCCGATCTCCTTCGCCCGCGCCGGGTGCTTCTCGCGCTGCGGCGGGAACGGCATCCGGCCGCGGCCCGAGCGCTGGAGGGTCAGACGCAGCTCGTCGCCGCCCCCGGAGGTGTAGATCACCTCCAGCTCGCGGGAGCCGTCGGCGTCGGCGAAGACGGCCGCGCTGTCGGCGGGGAAGCCGCCGAGCAGGGCGGGCAGCCGCTGATCGGTGAGGAAGCCGGTGAGCTCGTCCGCGGCCACCCAGTCGCCCTCGTGCGGCCGGGTGCGCCGGTGGAAGGTGAACAGGCCGGTCGGCACGGACACCATGTCCACGTCCTGGTGGCGCGCCCAGTAGCTGAGCTCGCCGAACGGCGTGCCGATCACCCGTGCGGGCACCCCGGGCACGGCGGGCCGCAGCGAGCGGTAGAGCTCCACCAGCTCCTCGCCGGTGAACTCCCCTGCCAGTACGGACAGTTCGACGGTGGTCCGGCTCATCCGGGCCGACGCCGCCGCGTGCCCCAGGTAGTCGGTGCCGAGCCACACCACCCGGCCCTCCCCGATGGGGAAGGTGAGGGTCTCGCTGCCCCACAGCGCCGGGTGGTCGGCCGCCGGGAACGCCCAGTCGTACAGGAACTGCTTGAGCCGCAGCCGCCTGCCGCCCCCCGCGATCTCGGTGCGGAACGCGGCCGGGTTCGCCCTCGACCACGGGGTGCGGCCCGAGTCCTGGCCGGTGCGGCCGGGGGGCGCCTCCTTGCGCAGGGTGGTGGTGGCGCTGTCGCACCCGGCGGGCAGCCGCTCGGGGTGCCACACGGTGAAGTTGCACCACTCCTGGGCCTCTTGGGGCAGCAGGTGCGGCGGTACGTCCTCCAGGGCGGCCGCGTCGTGCACGGTCCGCCAGTGCCAGCGTTCGGTGGAGGCCATCGTGGTGTTCCTACTTCCCTGTTCCGGCCAGCCAGGCCGAGGCGGATGCGAGGTACATGAGCTCACCGGTGCCGAGGGCGTCCTTCAGCGGCCCGGGCGGCTCCGGCAGCCCGAAGGGCATGCCCTGCTCGTCCGCGAGCGCCCGCAGGGCCTCGCGGTACGACGGGTCGGACGGGGCAGGGAAGCCCTGCTTGCGGCGGTGGACCACGGACGGCGGCAGCAGCCCGCCGAGCGCCTTCTTCAGCAGGTCCTTGTGGCTGCCGGGCTCCCCGGTGCTCTTGAGGTGCTCGGGCGAGCGGAAGGCCAGCTCGGCGAGCGTCACGTCCTGGAAGACCGGCCGGTCCTCCAGGGTGTACGTGGACGAGGTGAGGTCGACCATGTCGTTGACGTACACCAGGAAGCGGCGCATCAGATGGTGGCGGCCGCGCTTGAGGGGGTCGAGGGTGCCCGGCTCGCGGTACTCGCGCAGCACCCGCTCCCACACCCGCTCCCTGATCTCGTCCATGTCCACGTCGAGCTGCCCGGCGATCCACTCCACGAGCTCGCCCCACAGCGGCCGCTCGTCGGGATGGAGGCGGTGGGTGAGGTAGTGGCGGCCGTGCAGATGGGTCGGCGCGTCCGGGGCCACCACGGGGAAGTAGCCGCCGTCCTGGTAGCCCCACATCTCGTCGGCGCCGTGCCCGGAGTAGACGACCACCTGGCCCTCGGCCGCGATCCGCTCGTACAGCTGGTACATGGCGAGCTCGGCGCCGTGCAGCATCGGCCGGGTGAGCCGCCCGGCCACCTGCGGGATCAGCTTCACGGCGTCGCGGCGCGACAACTCGACGACGGTGAGCGGGACGTGGTGCCGCCCGGCCACGATCCGGGCGTGCTCGACGTCGCTGTTCGAGCCGCCGATGCCGTCCTCGTACCGGACGACGTAAGGACGCAGCCCGATGCCCCGGGTGTGCAGCGCGGCGAAGATCGCGGAGCTGTCGACGCCGCCGCTGAGCACCGCCGCACGGGGCACGTCGGCGGCGGCCCGCAGGGTGACCGCCCGGTCGAAGGCGGCCCGGATCTCCTCGGCCCCGACCGGCTCGTCCCCGAACGGGACCTGCCAGTACCGCCCGGTCCGCACCCGTGAGCCCTCGGCCACCAGATACTCGGCGGGCTGCAGCGCGTGCACCCCCGTCAGCCAGGTCCGCTCGTCCGCCGCGTCCATCCGCACCCAGGACCGCAGCACGAACTCCGTGCGGTCCACCTCCGGCGCGATCAGCCCGGTGGCGAGGAGGGCCTGCGGCTCGGAGGCGAAGAGCAGGCCGCCCGCCGTGTAGCAGTAGACGAGCGGCTTTACCCCGAAGTGGTCGCGGGCCAGCGTGGTGCGGCCGGTGCGCGCGTCGTGCCAGGCGAGCGCGAACATGCCGTCCAGGCCCGCGAGTACGGGCTCGGGATCACCGGCCACGCTCACCTGCTGGAGGACGAACTCGGTGTCGCAGTGCGTACGCCGGGGCCACGGCTCGGGCAGCGGCGCCCGCGACCCGTACACCTCACCGTTGCTGACCAGCGTCACCCGCCCGTCCGGCGACGCCATCGGCTGGTCGCCGGCGGCCGAACGGTCGCGCACCGCGAGCCGCACACAGGCGAGCATCACCGTGCCGTCCGGGGAGACCCACGGCTCGGCCGCCGACTCGCCCCGGTGGTGCAGCGCCTCTGTCAGCGTCCGGCCGAGCGCGGCCAGCCACGGCCGCTCACGCGGCCCGTCCAGGCTGATGAAGCCCGCGATCCCGCACATTCAGTCCCCCCGTCCGCTCCCGCGCCACACCCGGCCGAGCAGGGCCAGGGAGGTCAGGAAGCGGTGCTCGATGCCGTGGTGGCCGCCGTCGTGCTCCTGGTACTCGTGCGCGATGCCCTGCTCCTGCCAGACGGCGTGCAGGGCCCGGGCGCCCCAGTGCATGTGGTAGTCGTCCCGCAGCCCGGTGTCGAGGTAGAGCAGCCGCAGCGCCCGCAGCCGGTCGCCGTACGCGGGCGCCATCCGTACGGGGTCGTGCCGCAGCCAGCGCTCCCAGACCCCGGCGCGGAACACGCCCGTGCGCGGGTCGCAGGGCAGTGCGTCGGCGGGCGTGGTGCCGGGTTTGTCGGCGTAGCACATGCCCATCGCGAGCAGGCTCATGGCGACCATGAACGCGGTGTCGTGCGGCCCCGACTCCCTTTTGTTCAGGAGCGATTCGATGCCGCCGGCCGCCTCCAGGGTGTCCAGGACGCCCGGCAGCAGCGGCAGATAGCTGTGCTCGAACCCGGCGTCGGGGGTGTGCGCCAGGACCGCGCCGAACAGCTCGGTCCGCATCGCGGCGAGAACCGCCCCGTACCCGCCGCTCGACTTCCCGCCCACCGCCCGCCACCGGGGCTCGGCCAGCGTCGGGAAGCGCCGGTCGACCTCGGCCACCACCTCGCCGAGGTAGCCGAGGTAGCGGCCGCAGGCGGGCGAGTCGATGTACTGCGAGCCGCCGTACGCCGTGGTGCCGTCCGGGACCACGATCAGCGCGGCCGGTATGTCGCCGCGCGCCATGGCCCGGTGGATCCGGTCCGCCGGGGCCGCCCCGAACGCCAGAGCGTGCGTCATCAGCGTCGGGTGGGCGCCGAAGCCCGGCAGCCAGTACACGACGGGGTGGCGCGCCGACTCGTCGTACCCCGGCGGCAGCAGCACCTCGATGCGGCGGGCCGCCGGGTCGCCGAGCGGGTTGTCGCGCAGACAGGCGCTGGTGTGGTCGATGACCACACGGGTCCCCAGCGGTCCAGGCACCAGCGGTTCAGGCACCAGCGGTTCAGGCACCAGCGGTTCAGACATGCGCGACCGGCCCCCGGCCGGTGGGGGCGTCGGTGTCGGCGCTCAGCGCGCGGTCGACCTGGCGGGTGTAGTACGCCGGGTGGTGGAAGACCGCCGAGAGCAGATTGCTGTTGCTCGCCCACAGCCCGTACGAGCTGCCGAAGAGCAACTCGCTGTCCAGGAGCGCCTGGAGGGTGCTCGCGGCGATCTCGGTGTAGCCGTTGTCCTGGCTGAGGTGGTCGCGGGCGGGGCCAGGGCCCAGATGGCCGATGCGGCCGCTCACCGGCTCCAGGAGGTACGTGTGCGTGGAGCCGTTGTCGTCGTGGAGCGAGATGGTGTGGGTGGCGCCGCTGTCGAGCGCCCGGTACCAGAAGTCGGTGCCGACCACGAGCTCCATCACCTCGGTGAGCAGCCGGTGCGAGCCGCGGGTCTGGCGGCCGACGCGGTCGCGCTCGGGGTCGAAGGCCGGGACCTCGGCATCCGGGTCGAGGGCGACCTCGGCGTACACCGCCTCGAAGTCGTAACCCTGCGTCACCTGCGGCCCGTTGCGCAGCTCGGCCTTGCCTCCCGCGACCTCCAGGACCTGGCCCGGCCCCCACAGCAGCCCCTCGCGGCCCAGCTCGCGCAGCCGGCCGAGCGCCTCCCACGGCGTGAACGGGAAGATGGTGCGGTTGCACCAGCCGTAGTCCTGCTCCCCCTCGCCGCTGACCTTCCAGCCGAAGGAGGACGGGACGGTGACGGCGGCCCCCAGCGTCTCCACGTACCGGTCGAAGTTGGCGACCGCGCGGGCCCGCACCGCCTCGGGTTCGACGAGCGGCCTGCGCTCGGTGAGCACCCCGGGCGGCGAGACGCTGTGCGCCGGTACGAAGGCCACGTCGACGGGGCGCGCGTCGGGGCCCGTGAAGTGGCGGACGGTCGACTCGTGCAGGATCGAGTCGCCGCACAGCATCACCACCGCCTCCTCGGTCTCCACCAGCACGCTCATCTCGGGGAACGGCACGTTGGAGACGAAGGTGCGCAGGACGACGTCGCCCAGGTGCACGGTGTTGCCGGGGGTGACCGGCGTGAGCCGCTCGAAGCCGAGCCTGCGCAGGGTCCACGGGATGGCCTGGTGGCCCAGGCCCGAGGCGGTGAAGCGGGGCGGGACCTGGCCGACCGGGAAGATGCACTCGGTCTCGGCCGCCCGGTGCGGGCTGTCGTCGAAGTCGACCTCGCCGTCCTCCAGCAGCCGTGTCAGCGACGGGAAGTGGTGGTGGTCGAAGTGGTGGTGGCTGAAGACGATGTGGTCGACGCCGCCGTCCAGGACCTCGTCGAGCCCGTCCGGCAGCGCCGGGTGGTGCTCCCAGAAGCGGTCCAGGCGCTGGGTGAGCCACGGGTCGACGAGGATGCGCCGCCCGCCGGTCTCGATGAGGACGGCCGCGTGGCCGAGGGAGGTGAGCCGCATCGGTCGTCCTCTCATTCCGCTTCGTAGACGCAGCGGAACCCGACCTCGTTGTGCAGATCGGTGATCAGGTCCTTGCCCCGGTAGAACGTGGTCAGACAGGCGAGCGGCGAGGTCCAGGTGCCGCCGCGCAGCACGTGGAAGGCGTCCTTGCGGTTCATGAACTCCATCGGGTGGCGGCCCTTGAAGAACGGGTCCATGTCGTCGCCCGTGTAGAAGTTGGTCCGGGTCAGCTCCCAGACGTTCCCGGACATCTGGAGCACGCCGTACGGACTCGCGCCCCCGGGAAGGCTGTCGGCGGGCAGCACCGGGTGTGCGGGCCGGTCGTCGTGGGTAGTGGTGACCAGCAGCGCCTCCAGCTCGTCCAGGTCGGCCACCTGCCGCCCGTAGGAGCGCTCGACGTAGTTCACCCGCTCCGGATCCCAGGTGTTTCCCCACGGGTAGGTCCGGCCGTCCGTCCCGCGCGCCGCCTTTTCCCACTGGAGCTCGCTCGGCAGTGAGCCGCCCGCCCAATTCGCGAACGCCCACGCGTCGTACCAGTCGATTCCCACCTGTGGCATTTCCGGCGCGTTGAACCGGGGGTCGTGGGCGTGCGCGGGCCGGTGATTCCGGCCATCCTCGGGCTGGTCCGGGTGGTCGAACACACCGCTTTCCCCGGCCTCTTCCAGGAACTGTGCGTAGCGGGCATTGGTGACGGTGGTCCGGTCGATGTAGTAGGCGGGCAGCTCGACCGCCCGCAGCGGATTGTCACCCTGCTTCATCCGGAAAGGGCCGCTCTGCACGGACGCGGTCCCGGCAAGAAAAGGACCAGCCGGTATCAGAACCGCGTCCTCGGTCCTGCGCGGCCGCGCCGCATGGGTGCGTATGCGCGCACGCATGTCCGTGAAGTATTCGTCCTCCAGACGCCGGAGCTCCTCCGGGTCCCGGGTTCCGAATATGGTGAGCAGGGCCCGCTTGGTGAACGCGGCGCCGCAGCCGACCGGTTTACGGGAGAAGTCCTCGCGGGCGAAATTGCTCGGCCATCCGGAAATGCGGATGAGATCGGGAACGGCCGCCTTGATGCGGTATTGGGTGATCACTTTCAGGGAGGCGAAAGCGACCCAGTCGACCGGGTCGTGGGTGCCGCCGGCGATCGCCGACGCGGCAGCCGGGTCATCCCGGTGGTGCTCCGCGAGCAGCCTGACGGCGGCCGCCCGGACCGGCCACTCCGGGTGCTGGACAGCCAGGCCGACCAGCAGCGGGACACCCTTGGCGTCCCGGCCGCGACGGTCGGCGAGTTCCACCACGGACTGGACCGACTCCCAGTACCGGGTGTCGTCCGACCCGTCCACCTTCAGAAACTCGGGCGCCAGCTCCACGGTCGTGGATGGAAGGTTGCCGACCACCAATATCTCCCTCAGGGCTGCTCTCGGGTGCTGCTCTACGGGCTGAGGGGCCCGCCCGCACTGGAGGGTGCGGGCGGGCCTTTTCATCTTGTTCGCGTCGCTAAAACGCTAAAACGGGACTACCACTTGGTGGTGTCCTGCTCGTTGTCGCGCGTTCCCATGAAGTCCTTTTCCGACATCAGAATCAGCCTCCTCCCACATAGGAAATGACAAGACTGCCGGTAGGTAGCGGTCGGACAGCAACCGCTTGCCGACCCAAAACATGTTCCGTGCCCTTTGCCGGTCCGTCAACCGTACGATCATCAATTCTGGGCGGATGGGGCCGATTTGGTCGCCTTGACAGGGGAATATTCGAGGAGTGGATCAAGGGTTCCGCTGTTCGGGATGGTTTTGGATTGACTGCCGCAGAGTAATTGACAAGCCAGGACCTGGCCAGAAAACAACTGTTGTGCAGATCACAGCTAAAATGTTCAATCATCCCCTGTCATTTCTAGCGGAGGCTGAGCTACCGTCCTCGGCGTGGATTCATTGCAGTTCGCAGCGGTACGCCAGGAGATTGCCTTCGGACTTCCCTACACGTATGCGCGCGGCCATGACCTCACGTGCACGGTCGTACGCGTCGAGTTACGCGAGAAGTCGCGCGGCGGTGCTCATCTCGGACGAGGTGAAGGAGCGCCCTTCGAGAGCTTCTTCGAGGTTTCCGCCGAGGAAACGGTGGCCGAACTCGAAGAGGTCGGCCCGCTCGTCGAGAGCGGCACGGCCGACCGTGCGGACCTGCTCTCCCGGCTCCGGCGCGGCGCCGCCCGCAACGCGCTCGACGCGGCACTGTGGGACCTGGCGGCCAAACGCGCCGGCGTCCCCGTGTGGCGGCTGCTCGGCACACCCGAGCCCGAGCCGCTGGAGATCATGACGACGATCTCGCTCGCGGACCCGGAGCAGCTGGAGCAGGAGATCGCCGAGAGCCGCTCCGTACGCGTCCTCAAACTCAAGCTCGGCTCCCCGGACGCCGACGACGACGTACGCCGCCTGGAGCGGCTGCGCGCCGCCCGCCCGGACGCGCGGATCGTCGTCGACGTGAACGGCGGCTGGGACCTTGACACTCTGCGCGTCATGCTGCCGCTCCTGGAGAGGCACCGCGTCCGCATGCTCGAACAGCCCGTGGACGCGGCCTCGGAGCCGGGCCTGCGGGGACTGCCGCGCGCCCTGCCGATCGTGGCCGACGAGTCCTTCGAGACCGAGGGCGACCTGGAGCGGGTGCGCGGGCTCTACGACGGGGTCAACGTCAAGCTCGACAAGTGCGGCGGACTCACCGCCGCCCTGCGCGTCATCGGCCGCGCCCGCCGCGAGGGCCTGCGCGTCATGGTCGGCTGTCTGCCCGGCAGTTCGCTCTCCGCGGCCGTCGGCTTCCACGCCGCGCAACTGGCGGAGTTCGTCGACCTGGACGGCCACTTGCGCCTGGTCGACGACGTGGAGCCGAGGATGCCTGCGAAGGACGGCTGGCTCCAGGCGCCGGCGCGGGAGCTGTGGGGGTGAGCGGAGGAGTGGCAACGGGCGCTTCCTGTAGGCATGTTGAGGAAGGGGCTGGGTTAGGTTCATGACCATGACTCCTCCAGCAGCGCGCACGCTCGACGAGCGGATCAAGGACACCCGCGAGCGCTTCGAGAACGACGTCGACACCTGGGTGTCGACGGCCTCGGCGGACGGCACGCCCTACCTCGTCCCCCTCTCGTTCCTCTGGGACGGCACTACGTTCCTGATCTCGACGGTCCGTACGGCACCGACGAGCCGCAACCTCGTGGCGAACGCCGCCGTACGGCTGGCCTTCGGCGCGACCCGGGACGTGGTGCTGGTCGAGGGCACCGCCGTACCGGCCGAAGAGGGCGCGCTGGAGCCGGAGTCGGCGGACGCGTTCGCCGTGAGGACCGGCTTCGACCCGCGCGAGGAGAAGCAGGAGTACCTGTACTTCCGCGTCGCGCCGCAGCGCGTCCAGGCGTGGCGCGAGGCGAACGAACTGGCGGGCCGCACGCTGATGAAGGACGGCGCCTGGCTGGCCTGAGAGGCCCGCAGACTGACAAGGGGGAGCACGAGGATGCCGATCCAGAGGATCAACGACCAGGTGGCGGTGGTGGTGGACGGCCACTCCACGGGCGCGCTGCTGGCCCCGGCCTTCACGGCGTACGGGATCGGCGCGGTGCACGTGGAGAACCGGGCGGAGCGCTCGACGGCCCATCTGCGCACGTTCGCACCGGAGACGTACGAGGCCTGTTACGCGTACGAGGGCGACCTGGCGGCCCTGCTCGGGGCGCTGCGCCCGCACCGGGTGGGCTGGGTGATCGCGGGCACGGACTCGGGCGTGGCCCTGGCCGACCGCCTGGCGGCCGCGCTCGGCCTGCCCCGGCACAACGACCCGGCGACGTCGGCGGCCCGCCGCGACAAACAGGAGATGCAGCGCGCGCTCGTGGCGGCCGGGGTCGCCGGGGCGTGGCACGCGGCGGTCACCACACCGGAGGAGGCCCGGGCGGTGGCGCTGCTCCACGGCGGCGCCCCGGCCATCGTCAAACCCCTGCGCAGCGGCGGCACCGACGGCGTGCTCTTCTGCGCCGACCCGGACGAGACGGCGAGCGCGGCCGGAAAGCTCCTGGGCAGCGAGTCGATCTACGGCGAGCGCAACGAGACGGTCCTGGTCCAGGAGTATCTGCGGGGCGACGAGTACATGGTCAACTGCGTGAGCGCGGCGGGCCACCACACGGTGCTGGAGATCTGGCGATCGGTGAAGACGGTGGTGGGGACGTCACCGGTATACGACTACACGGAACTCCTGAACCCCCGGTCGCAGGAATCCGCCGCCGTTCTTGCCTACGTACGAGAGGTCCTCACCGCGGTGGGCAACACCTGGGGCCCGTCCCACACGGAGGTCATCGCGACCCCGTCGGGCCCCCGCCTGGTGGAGACGGCCGCGCGCCTCCAGGGCACGGCGGACCTCTCGGCGATCACCCGGGCGACGGGCCGCAACCCGGTGACGGAGACGGTCCACGCCCTGCTCGACCCCGACCTGTACGCCCGCGGCGGCCCCCCGACGCCCCCGCCCCAGCGCGTGGCCCGCGGCGTCAGCTTCATCTGCCCCCGCAGCGGCCGCCTCCGCCGCGACCTCGACTGGACCCCGCTCCACACCCTGCCGTCCTTCCACAGCCTCCTGGCCCCCGCCCCCAAGGCGGGCGCCTACATCCCCCGCACCACCGACCTCTTCACCCGTCCCGGCGCCGTCTACCTGATCCACGA
Source organism: Streptomyces sp. NPDC031265 (assembly GCF_055570295.1). Lineage (NCBI taxonomy): Bacteria > Bacillati > Actinomycetota > Actinomycetes > Kitasatosporales > Streptomycetaceae > Streptomyces > Streptomyces sp. NPDC031265. The sequence continues at coordinate 76,496 of NZ_JBVIHM010000001.1, read as the reverse complement.
GGACCCGAGGGTGGTGGAACGGGACCACGCGACGATTCGGGGGTGGGAGCGGGAGGGGTTCTATGACATTGAGGAGGGGGAGGAGGTCCAACGGTTGGACCCGCAGGATTCCTACTCATTTGATAATCCCAAGGGGTGACTGAGACTCCGTACAACATCGGTGAGGGACCGGCGACCAGGGTGAGTCTTTCGCTCCCTGAGGGGACGGCTGAAGCCATCAGGCAGCGGGTGGGCAAGCGCGAGTTCTCCGCCTTCATCGCGGCTGCAGTCGAGCGCGAGCTGCGTGGCCAGATCCTGGACGAGTATCTGGCTGACTACGAACGTCGCAAGGGCCCTGTCTCAGAGCAGGAGCAGGAACGGGCCCGGCTGGTCTTCGACGAGGTGTTCACCGAGGAGGGCCAGCGGCCCGCCGCAAGCTGAGTCAGGGGGGCACTCTCGTCCTCGACTGCGAGGGCCTCTCGAAGCTCGTCGACGACCACGAGCCGGTGATCGCCCTGATCGCAGAGGCCCGCAAGCGCGGCATGACCGGTGACTGCTGCAATGCACTCGAAGTCCCGGTCACGGTGTCATCGGCTCCTTGAGGCTGCCGGTCACCAGAGGTGGGCGCCTGTGGTCGACCTGTCTCGTGTCACGGAAAAACTACTGGCTGTCATGACATCGGGTGCCAGAAATGCGAAACAGCTCGAATCGTCATCAGGGGCAGCCGGGTGGCGTACACGCCAGCGGGTTCGCCGGCCGCCTTCGCCCCCCGCCGAGGGCGATCCGCAGCGGTCGGTATCGGTGATCAGATGTCGACCGGGTCACAGCGGCCCTTCAGGCGGCAAACGTCGATGGGCCCGGTGAGGCACTGGCGGAGGATACGAGATTCGAACTCGTGAGGGTGCCCCCAACACGGTTTCCAAATGTTCGTCCGGGGGTGTGGGAGCGTACGGGAGCGTTCTGACCTGAGGCGCAGCTGGGGTGGGTGGGGCTTCTGAACGGTGCTGTACGCCGATGAATGCAACCAGAACTGCAACCAGGGGTCTCTACTTGCCGGGCTCAGGCCCGTACCACTGGAGTGCCTGCCCGGTGACAGCCGCGATGCATTCGAAGTCCCGATCGCGGTGCAGCAGCGTCAGCCCTTGGAGCTCTGCTGTTGCAGCCACGACGAGGTCGACGGGGCCCGCGCTCCGGTGCTGCCCGCGCTTGGTGAGGACTTCCTGGACCTGCCAGGCACGGTCGTACGCACGATCATCGACCGGAACCCAGCTGAACAGCAGCCGCATGTCCTCGATGCCTTTCGCCCGGTCCTTAGCGGACCGGGTGCTGTAGAAAAACTCCAGCTCGGTGATGGGGCAGGTCGCGATGAGCCCTGCCGCAGCGGCCTGGTCCCAGCCGTACTGTTCCGCGTCAGGGCGCATAAAGCGTGCGAGCGCGCTGGTGTCGATCAGGAACTGGGCCGGGCTCACCGGCGGTAGTTCCGCTTGTCGTCGAGCAGATCCAGGTCGAAAGCGCCTTCGTCGGCTGCCGCGCGGAGGCGAGTGAGGGCCAGTGCCCGGCGGCGGTTCTCCAGCACCTCGCGGAGGGCGGTGTTGACGGTTTCCTTCTTGGTGCTGGTGCCGAGGGCCTGGGCCACGTCGGCAAGCAGTTCGTCGTCGAGGTCGATCACGGTCCGACTCATTCAGACACCTCCTTTGATATCAACTCGCATGCTGAGTATATCTCGCGTGATGCCCCTTGCGTAGGGGCTTTCGAAGGTCACAAAAAGCGTCCAGCCAGCTGCTGACTTCGATCTTCGAGGTGGCGAGCATGACGACAGGCGAAGGCATGGAGGTGCCATGTGCGGTGGATCGCCATCGCGGCAGGGGTCCTTGTGGCGGCCGGGAGGCTTGCGAGGTGCCTGCTGGTGCAAGTCCGGAGGTTTCTTGCAGAGCTCGCCGAGGTGATTCGGGCGTGGCGCACGGTTCAGAATTTGTTGAGAGGTGGGAGGGCGTTTCCACCTCGCGACAACCGGGCCCAATGCGAGTGCCGGGACGGCGGTCAGTACCGAAGTCCGGGCCGCCGTGGCGGACAAGGCAGAAGGCCGCGCGGCTGACCTGGCAGTCGAGCCGCAGACTTCACCCCGCCCGCGGTGTGCGACGGCTTGGCCGGGCTCGGCTGACTCCCGCGCGCTCGCGGCCTGCCCGCGCTGACCGCGTCTACCGGGAAGACATTGGGCGACGGCATGTGGAGCCTGCGGACTCATGAGTCGAACGAAGTGCGGCCACGTGCTGTTCCCGCCGAGTGGGCTGCCTGCTGTACGCGTTCGGGTTGAGCACTGACCGATCGGTGTGCCTGCGCCTGGGGAGGTGGGTGTGTCACCGGCCGGCATCAGAAGTTCAACCACGAACGTCGATGGGCCCCACCGCAAGCGGTGGGGCCCATCGACATCGTGCCCGGTGAGGCACTGGCGGAGGATACGAGATTCGAACTCGTGAGGGGTTGCCCCCAACACGCTTTCCAAGCGTGCGCCCTAGGCCACTAGGCGAATCCTCCGCCGCAAACAATACAAGACGCTGAGGGGTGCTCGCGAACTCGTCCCCCGGTCGGGGATCGGGTACCCTGTGCGGAGCCCCTCACGTGGCGCTATCTGACTGAACTCCCCCAGGGCCGGAAGGCAGCAAGGGTAGGTCGGCTCTGGCGGGTGCGTGGGGGGCGCTTTCGTTTGCGGAGCGCCACATCGGCCCGGGGTTCGGGCCGCGCCAGGTCGGCCCGGTGGGTGGCGGACCGGTGCGGGTGGCCCGCCCGGCCGCCCCCGCGGACGGCGACGCGGGCTCGGTTGTCAGTCCGCCCCGATAACCTCGTAGGTGTGTCGTCCCTTGCGCTGTACCGCCGCTACCGCCCGGAGTCCTTCGCCGAGGTCATCGGGCAGGAGCATGTCACCGACCCGCTGCAGCAGGCGCTGCGGAACAACCGGGTCAATCACGCGTACCTGTTCAGCGGGCCGCGCGGCTGTGGGAAGACCACCAGTGCGCGGATCCTCGCCCGGTGCCTGAACTGTGAGCAGGGGCCGACGCCGACTCCGTGCGGCGAGTGCCAGTCGTGCCGGGACCTCGCTCGTAACGGGCCCGGGTCCATCGACGTCATCGAGATCGACGCCGCGTCGCACGGTGGTGTGGACGACGCCCGTGAGCTGCGCGAGAAGGCCTTCTTCGGCCCCGCAAGCAGCCGGTACAAGATCTACATCATCGACGAGGCCCACATGGTCACCTCGGCGGGCTTCAACGCCCTGCTGAAGGTCGTCGAGGAGCCGCCGGAGCACCTCAAGTTCATCTTCGCCACGACCGAGCCCGAGAAGGTCATCGGGACGATCCGGTCGCGGACCCATCACTACCCCTTCCGGCTCGTTCCCCCCGGCACCCTGCGGGAGTACCTGGGCGAGGTCTGCGGGCGGGAGGGCATTCCCGTCGAGGACGGCGTGCTGCCGCTCGTCGTGCGCGCCGGGGCCGGGTCCGTGCGTGACTCGATGTCCGTCATGGACCAGCTCCTCGCCGGCGCCGCCGAAGACGGTGTGACGTACGCCATGGCCACCTCCCTCCTCGGCTACACGGACGGGTCGCTGCTCGACTCCGTGGTGGACGCGTTCGCCTCCGGTGACGGCGCCGCCGCCTTCGAGGTCGTCGACCGGGTGATCGAGGGCGGCAACGACCCCCGCCGCTTCGTCGCCGACCTCCTGGAACGGCTGCGGGACCTCGTCATCCTCGCCGCCGTCCCGGACGCCGGGGAGAAGGGGCTCATCGACGCGCCCGTCGACGTCGTCGAGCGCATGCAGGCCCAGGCGTCCGTGTTCGGCGCCGCCGAGCTCAGCCGGGCCGCCGACCTCGTCAACACCGGGCTGACCGAGATGCGGGGCGCCACCTCGCCCCGGCTCCAGCTGGAGCTGATCTGCGCGCGCGTGCTGCTGCCCGCCGCTTACGACGACGAGCGCTCGGTCCGTGCCCGGCTCGACCGGCTGGAGCGCGGCGCCCACTTCCAGCCGGGCGCGGGGACCGGGCCCGCGATGGGGTACGTGCCGGGGGCCGAGGCCCACCCGCCCATGCCCCCCACAGTCGCCTCGAACGGCCCTGGACACGGTCCCGAGGCCGCCCGGTCCGCCGCGCGCGGTGCCGCCGCCCCGGTGGCCCCACCCACGCCCCAGGCGCCCGCCCCGGCCGCCCCCGTCGCCCCGCCGGTCCAGGCCCCGCCCGCACCCGCCCCCGAGCCCGTCTCGCAGGCCCCCGCCCCGGGCGCCTGGCCCGGTGCCGCCGCTCCCGGTGGCGCCGGAGGCGGTCAAGGTGGCGGTCAGGGCGGCGCTGCCCAGCGGCCCGGCGCCTGGCCGGGTGCCGGAGGTTCCGGTTCCGGGAGCGCCGCCCCCACCGACTCCACCCCCGCAACTTCCACCCCCGCAACCTCCACCCCCGCCGCCCCCGCCTCCGGCGGCACCGGAGCCTGGCCCTCCGCCTCCACCCCGGGCCGGCCCGCCCCGGCCGCGCAGCCCCCGGCCCCGGCTGCGGCTCCCGCCGCCCCCGCCGCGAACCCCGGCAGCGCCGTCCACGTACGGAACATGTGGCCGGACATCCTGGAGGCCGTGAAGAACAAGCGGCGCTTCACCTGGATCCTGCTGAGTCAGAACGCGCAGGTGGCCGGATTCGACGGCACCACCCTGCAGCTCGGGTTCATCAACGCGGGCGCCCGGGACAACTTCGCGAGCAGCGGCAGCGAGGAAGTGCTGCGCGGGGTGCTCGGCGAGCGCTTCGGGGTGCAGTGGAAGGTCGAGGCGATCATCGACCCGTCCGGCGGCTCCCAGCCCCCGGCCGCGGCGGCCAACTTCGGCGGCGGCGGCTCCGGCAACCCCGGCGGCTACGCCGCTCAAAGTGGCGGCGCCTCCCGCCCTCAGTCCCCGGCCGCCCCCGCGCCCCAGGTCGCGCCCGCCCCCGTGCAGCAGCCGCCGCAGGCCTCCGCCCCGGTCAGGCAGGCGCCCCCCGTGGCGCAGGAGCCGCCGCCGGTGCGCCCGGAGGACGACGTTCCGGAGGACGACGACCCGGACCTCGTGGACAACGCGCTCTCCGGCCACGACCTCATCGTCCGCGAGCTCGGTGCGACGGTGGTGGAGGAATATACGAACGAGTAGCGGTACGGGGTTCGGTGACCCGTACGAGGGAGAATCCGCCACTCCGGCTAGGCTGGCTGCCGTGAAGGTCCTTGTCATCGGCGGCGGCGCCCGCGAGCACGCCCTGTGCCGTTCCCTGTCCCTCGACCCCGACGTGACGGCGCTGCACTGCGCCCCCGGCAACGCCGGGATCGCGGAGGTCGCCGAACTCCACCCCGTGGACCAGCTGGACGGCGAGGCGGTCGCCCGCCTCGCGGCCTCGCTCCACAGCGACCTGGTCGTCGTCGGGCCCGAGGCGCCGCTGGTCGCCGGGGTGGCCGACGCCGTACGGGCCGTGGGCATCCCCTGCTTCGGCCCCTCGGGCGAGGCGGCGCGGCTGGAGGGCTCCAAGGCCTTCGCCAAGGACGTGATGGCCGCCGCCGGCGTGCCGACGGCCCGCAGCTATGTGTGCACCACCCCGGCCGAGATCGACGAGGCGCTGGACGCGTTCGGCGCCCCGTACGTCGTCAAGGACGACGGTCTCGCGGCCGGCAAGGGCGTCGTCGTCACCGAGGACGTCGAAGAGGCCCGCGCGCACGCGCTGGCCTGCGACCGTGTGGTCATCGAGGAGTTCCTCGACGGCCCCGAGGTCTCGCTCTTCGCGATCACGGACGGCGTGACCGTGCTGCCGCTGCAGCCCGCGCAGGACTTCAAGCGCGCGCTCGACGGCGACGAGGGCCCCAACACCGGTGGCATGGGCGCGTACTCGCCGCTGCCGTGGGCCGACCCCAAGCTCGTCGACGAGGTCATGGCGAGCGTGCTCCAGCCGACGGTCGACGAACTGCGGCGCCGCGGCACCCCGTTCTCCGGGCTGCTGTACGCGGGCCTCGCGATCACTTCGCGCGGCGTGCGCGTCATCGAGTTCAACGCCCGCTTCGGCGACCCCGAGACGCAGGTCGTCCTGGCGCGGCTGAAGACGCCGCTCGCGGGCGTACTGCTGCACTCGGCCAACGGGACGCTGGACGTACAGCCGACGCTGGCCTGGCGCGACGACGCCGCGGTCACGGTCGTCGTGGCGTCGCACAACTACCCCGGTACGCCCCGGACGGGCGACCCGATCGACGGGCTCGACGAGGTCGCGGCCCAGGACGCGCCGCACGCGTACGTCCTGCACGCGGGGACGCGGCGGGACGGCGACGCGGTGGTCAGCGCGGGCGGACGGGTTCTTTCGGTCACCGCGACCGGGGCGGACTTGGCGCAGGCCCGCGAGCGGGCGTATGCGGCAGTCGGACGCATCCGGCTCGACGGGGCGCAGCACCGTACGGACATCGCCCGGAAGGCGGCGGACGCGCAGGTGTGACGCGGGGCGTCTGCCCCGGGTGCCCTGGTCCGGGGCGCGGCCTCGTCGGGGCCGCGCCCCGGACCTTTTGGGCTCGGCGGCTGCGTCCGGCCCCCTGGAACCCCCACCCAACCCCCACCCAACCCCACCCCAAAGCCATTCCATCGAGTGACGGGTGGGCCATCCGGATGACGGGTGGCGGGGGCACAACTAGGGTGCGGCGGGAGCGGTCCGGCACTTGGGTCACCGGCATTGCGATGTCAGTGGGGGGTGCCACAGTGGGGGAGTGAGCAACGCCGACGCAGGGCAGAGGGGGTGACGTCCGGCCGTGTCCGGTTCCGGGATGGGTGGTGAGGCGGGCGCGCGGTCTGCGCGCTCGCGGGCGCTGGCAGTGCTGCGGGTACGCAGCCGGGCGCTGGCCTTCGCTCTGCTGCCGGCGGCCGTCGCCGTCGTGCTGCTCGTCGCGGACGTGCAGGGCCGGATCGACGGGCGCGGCTGGGACACGGCCCGCTGGGCGGTGACGGGCGCGGCGGCCGTGATGCTGCTGGCCGCCGCCGCGGTCACGGCCGTGATCGTACGGGCGAGACCCGCGCTCTCTCCGACGGTCGAGCTGGCCGAGTCCTCGGCGCCGGATCTGTACCGGCTGGTGAGGGACCTGGCCGACCGGCTCGACGTGCCCGCGCCCTCGGCCATAGCGCTCACCCCGGACTGCGACAGCTGGCTGGAGGACCGCACCCACCCGGCCCATTCCGTACGGACGCGGCTGGGCCACGGCCCGCTGGGCATACCGGGAGTGCGGCGCCGCACCGACGCCGCGCCCGTCCTCGTCATCGGGTCGCCGTTCCTGTGGTGGATGAGGGTCGGTGAGCTGCGGGCCATCCTGGCGCCCGTGGTGGCCGGCACCGGGCCGTCCGCGCAGCCCGACATAGCCTCGGCCCGCCGTTTCGTACGGGGCCTGGACGCGGCCGTCGCCGTGACCAGCGGGCCCGGCGCGGGCCGGGGGGCGCGGCTGGTGCTCGGCTTCGTCGGCCCGGTCGCGCGGCTGCTGCTGCGCGGCTGCCGGTCGCACGCCGCCGAGATGGAACGGGGGGTCGCGGCCGCGGCCTCCGAGCGGGCCCAGACCGTCGACTACGGGCTGCGGATCGTCGCCCAGGAGCAGGTCGGGCTCGCCTACGCGGGCTGGGACCGGCTGCTCACCCGGGTCGCGCTGCCCGCCTGGCGGATGGGGCGCTGGCCCTCCCGGCTCGACGCCGGGGTGGTCTCGGCGCTGACCGAACTGTCGCGGCGGGACCGACTGGCCGAGGGGTTCGCGTCCCGGCTCGGAGAGCGGCCCGCGTGCGACCTGCTCGAAGAGCCGGGGGCGGCCGATGAGGCGGCCTCGCTGCTCGCCGCCCGGCTGTTCCACGGCGGCCCGGCCGAGCCCGGGCCCGACTGGTCGCCGGTGGACTGGCAGCACTATCCGGAGGAAGTCGTCGACCGGAAGTGGCGTGCGGAGGCGGCCCGGCTGCACCGCGTGCTCGACGGGATGGGGCCGCGGCCGGGTGCGGAGCCCGTCGCCCCGACGCTGGCGCGGGTCCTTGAGCACCTCGCCGGGCAGGACGGGGAGGCGCTGGCCGCGGGCATCGAGGTGGCCGTGGCCGTCGAGGAGGCGGCGGGTCCGCCCCCGCCTTCGGCGGACGTGTGGGGCGACTCGGTCCCGCTCTTCCCGCTCCAGCCGCCGCGGACGGGGCGGGAACTGCTGGCCGACCATGTCACGGCGATGGTGTGCTGCGCGGCGGTCGACACGGCGGGGGCGGCGCCGGGGCTCGACTGGCTGGACGGGCCGGCGCTGCTGGTGGACGGGGAGCGGAAGGGGGATCTGGCTTCCCGGGTGCTCGCGTTGCTGGAGGAGGCGGATGCGGAGCCGCTTCGGCGGTGGTTGGTGGGGGTGGGAGTGCGGGCGGAGAAGCCGGTGCGGCTGGTTTGACGGGGGTTCGGCCCCTCCCCGCCCCTTCCCTAAACCCTGCGGGGTGGGTGGGGGTGGGTTCCCGGGAGCTACGCCCCCGGACCCTCGGTGCAGGGGGCTCCCCCCTGCGCCCCCTGGCGGGGCCTGCGCCCCCTCGGGGCTCCGCCCGGGACCTCGGCGCAGGGTGGTGTGGGTTGCCAAAGCCCGGCCCCCTCCCGCCCCCCTAAACGGAGCCATCTCTTCCGTATCGAGTCAATTCACGACGAACAGTGACGGAGTGCATGCGTTATGTGATGTGCTGGGGACCGACCGCTGACCGGCGGTGTCGGGGGAGTGGGGAGGGGAGCGGTATGGGGGCGGAGCAGATCCGGCGGTGGGAGTCGGGGGCGCTCGCGCACGCCGTCTCCGATCCCTTCGGACAGGGGCCGTTGCCCTGGCTGCGTGGTGGGGAGCACTACTTCGACGACACCGGGCACGTGGTGCCCTGGTACGTCGAGCCCGCCCGGCCCGGCACCGGCAGCGCCTCCGGGCCCCGTACCGCCGACGACGTACGGAAGCAGATCAAGGGGTTCGCCTCCACCGGGGCCGTCGCGCCCGGTGAGGCGATCGATTTTCATATCACCGTCGATCCGCCGCAGCAGTTTTCGGTCGACATTTATCGGATCGGGCACTACGGGGGCGATGGTGCCGCCCATGTCTCCACCAGTCCCCGGCTCGCCGGGATCGTGCAGCCCGCACCGCTCGCCGCCAACCGGACAGTCTCCTGCCACCACTGGTGGCTCTCGTGGCGGTACCAGGTCCCGTCGCACGCCTCGATCGGCGCGTACGTGGCCGTGCTCACCACCGCCGACGGGTACCGGTCGCACATCCCGTTCACCGTGCGCGACAGCCATCCGGCCGATCTGCTGCTCCTGCTGCCCGACATCACCTGGCAGGCCTACAACCTCTTCCCCGAGGACGGCCGCACCGGCGCCTCGCTCTACCACGCCTGGGACGGGGACGGGCGGCTGCTCGGCGAGGAGGACGCCGCCATCACGGTGTCCTTCGACCGGCCCTATGCCGGCGCGGGGCTGCCGCTGCACGTCGGGCACGCGTACGACTTCATCCGGTGGGCCGAGCGGTACGGATACGACCTCGCGTACGCCGACACCCGCGATCTGCACGCCGGGCGCATCGACCCCACCCGCTACCGGGGGCTCGTCTTCCCCGGCCACGACGAGTACTGGTCGGCCCCCATGCGCCGCACCGTCGAGCTCGCCCGGGAGCACGGCACCTCGCTGGTGTTCCTCTCCGCCAACACGCTGTACTGGCAGGTCGAACTCGCGCCCTCGCCGTCCGGAGTCGCCGACCGGCTGCTGACCTGCCGCAAGCGGCGCGGGCCGGGGAAGCCCGCGCTGTGGCGCGAAGTCGCCCGTCCCGAGCAGCAGTTGCTGGGGATCCAGTACGCGGGGCGGGTGCCCGAGCCGTCCCCGCTGGTCGTGCGGAACGCGGGTCACTGGCTCTGGGAGGCCACCGGCGCGGGCGAGGGGGACGAGATCGACGGGCTGGTGGCGGGCGAGGCCGATCGTTACTTCCCGCGCACCGCGCTCCCCGAGCACCAGGACCGCATCCTGCTCGCCCACTCGCCGTACCGCGACAGCGAGGGGGCCGTCCGGCACCAGGAGACCTCCCTCTACCGGGCCCCCTCCGGCGCGCTCGTCTTCGCCTCCGGCACCTTCGCCTGGTCCCCGGCGCTCGACCGGCCCGGCCACACCGACCCCCGCATCCAGCGCGCCACCGCCAACCTCCTCGACCGCATCTGCAAAAGGGACTAGGGCCTGTCCGGCGGATCCTGTCTGGGACGCGGGGTCGTGGCACGCCCTCCCCCAAGGCCTTAAGGGCCAAGGGGGCCCCAGCGGCGTTGTCGTCGGCTGCCGACTCCCCCAAGCTCTCGACTTCGTTCGAGCAGGGGGGACCCTCGTCGCGTCGACGCCCTCGTCCGCCTTGCGGCTGGACGCACCAGGACCCCGCTCACCGGGACCGAAAGGCGCAGGCACCTCGCGGGCGACCAGATCCGCCGGACAGGCCCCAGCGGCCGCGACGAGCCCCTGTCACGGGGTACCCGTCGCGTGCGAGAGAATCGGAAGCGCTCCTGGATCAATCTACGCGGAGGAACCGTGTCCGGATTTGTAGAAAAGCCCGAGCCGATTCAGGTTCCGGGCCTCACCCACCTCCACACGGGCAAGGTGCGCGACCTCTACCAGAACGAGGCCGGTGACCTGGTGATGGTCGCCAGCGACCGGATGTCCGCGTACGACTGGGTGCTGCCGACCGAGATCCCCGACAAGGGCAGGGTGCTCACCCAGCTCTCGCTGTGGTGGTTCGACCGGCTGGCCGACCTCGTCCCCCACCACGTGCTCTCCACCGAGCTCCCCGACGGCGCCCCCGCCGACTGGGCCGGGCGCACGCTCATCTGCAAGTCGCTGCGGATGGTCCCGGTCGAGTGCGTGGCGCGCGGCTACCTCACCGGCTCCGGACTCGTCGAGTACGACGAGTCCCGTACGGTCTGCGGGCTCGCCCTGCCCGAGGGGCTCAGCAACGGCTCCGAGCTGCCCGCGCCGATCTTCACGCCCGCCACCAAGGCCGCCGTCGGCGACCACGACGAGAACGTCTCGTACGAGGAGGTCGCCCGCCAGGTCGGCGCGGAGACCGCCGCGCTGCTGCGCCAGACGACCCTCGCCGTCTACGGCCGCGCCCGCGACATCGCCCGCGACCGGGGCATCGTCCTCGCGGACACCAAGTTCGAGTTCGGCTTCGAGACCGTCGACGGCGAGGACCGGCTCGTCCTGGCCGACGAGGTCCTCACGCCCGACTCCTCGCGCTTCTGGCCCGCCGAGACCTGGGAGCCCGGCCGCGCACAGCCGTCGTACGACAAGCAGTACGTGCGCGACTGGCTGACCTCCGCCGCGTCCGGCTGGGACCGCCACGGCGAGCAGCCGCCGCCCCCGCTGCCGCAGGACGTCGTGGACGCCACCCGGGCCAAGTACCTGGAGGCGTACGAGCAGCTGACCGGCACCAGCTGGAGCTGAGCACAAGAAGAAGCCCCCGGTCGGAGATCCGACCGGGGGCTTCTTTCGCTGAGCGGACGACGAGATTCGAACTCGCGACCCTCACCTTGGCAAGGTGATGCTCTACCAACTGAGCCACGTCCGCATGCGCCGTAGCGCGCAGCTAACTATACCCATCCGCGGCGGCGTGCGAGACGCACGGCCGTATGACGGTTCTCGGCACCGAGTTTCGTGGCGGCCGAGGAGAGGTAGTTCCGGACCGTTCCCGGGGAGAGTCCGGCGCGCTCCGCGATCTCCGCGACGGGCGCCCCGTCCGCCGCCAGCTCAAGCACCTGCGCCTCGCGAGCGGTCAGCGGAGAGTCCCCGGCGGAGATCGCGTCCGCCGCCAACTCCGGGTCCACATAGCGGTTTCCCGCGTGTACGGACCGGATGATCTCGGCGAGTGTGCGGGCGCTCACGGTCTTCGGTACGAAACCGCGCACCCCGGCCGCGAGTGCCCGCTTGAGGTGGCCGGGCCGCCCGTGGCTCGTCACGATCATGGTGCGGCAGCCGGGCAGCTCGGCCCGCAGGGATGTGGCGACACTCACACCGTCCGCCCCCGGCATCTCCAGGTCCAGCACGGCCACATCGGGCCGGTGCGCCCGCGCCATCGCCAGCGCCTCGGGCCCGGACGCGGCCTCCGCGACCACGGTCAGATCGTCTTCGAGGCCGAGCAGCGCGGCGAGCGCGCCCCGGATCAGATGCTCGTCGTCGGCGAGCAGGACGCGCAGGGGCGCCGCCGGTCCGCGTGCCTGCGCGTCCCCGGAATCCGCCCCGGCTCCGGACGCCGCTGCCGGGTCGGACGTCGTCATACGGTCAGCTCCTCGGCCAGTTCCGCGGCGCTGTGCAGCGGCACGGTCACCGTCAGCAGGAAGCGCTCGCCCGTGCGGGCCGCCTCCAGGGCGCCGCCCATCGGGGCGAGCCGTTCGCGCAGACCCGCCAGGCCCGAGCCGGGGGCGGCGGGGGCTCGGTCGGGGACGCCGTCGTTCTCCACGACCAGGGTGACGGCCGGGCCGTCGGCCGCGAGCCGGATCGCACATCTGCGCGCGTTCCCGTGCCGCAGCACATTGGTGGTGGCCTCGCGCACCACCCAGCCGAGCGCCGACTGCACCCCGGCGGGGAGCCCGGCCGCCGCGCCCGTGACCGCGCAGTCGATCCCGGCGGCCTCCAACACGCCCCGGGCGCCGTCGAGTTCGACGGCCAGGTCCGCCTCGCGGTATCCGCGCACCACTTCCCGTACCTCTCGCTGCGACTCCCGCGCGATGCGCTGGACCTCGATCATCTGGGCCACCGCCTCGGGCCGTCCGCGCTCGGCCAACTGCACGGCGAGCTCGCTCTTGAGGGCGATCACCGCGAGGTTGCGGCCCAGGACGTCGTGCATGTCCCGCCCGAAGCGCAGCCGTTCCTCGGCGACGGCGAGCCGCGCCTGGACGTCCTTGGCCTCCTCGGCCTGCCACATGTTCCGCAGCCCCCAGGCGCCGGGCCGGACAGTGATCAGCATCAGCGCACCCGTCGCCACCACCATCGGCAGCGGCGCGACCAGCTCCATGCCCCGGACCCCGGCCGCCGCGAAGGAGGCGACGACCGCGGCCGCGTACCCCAGGCAGTGCAGCAGGAAGGTGCGGGCCGGGACCAGCAGGGCGTACGGGATCATCAGCGCGATCGGCAGGTCGGTGAGGAGCAGCGGGAAGACGCTGCGCGAGTCCGTGGCGGTGAGCGCCGCGAGCAGCGCGGTGCCGACGCCGAGCAGCACCACCGGGGCCGCGAGCAGCCGCCGGGGGAAGGCGCCGTGGCCGAGGTAGTCGTCGTAGGCCGGGCCGATCCGGCGGGTGCCGACGACGCACTGCGCGATGTTCAGCACGAGCAGTGCCACGCCGAGCGAGGTGACCAGCGCGCTCCGGGGGCCGGCCGCGAGCAGCGGGAGGCCGCCCCAGGTCAGCAGGAAGAACCAGAGCATCGTCTTCATGGTGTTGCGCGTGTACAGGTCCATCTTCTGGATCCTGCTGCGCGCCTGCCAGCGCCGCCGCCAGCCGCCGATCCGGCGTATCCGACCGAGCACCCGTCATCCCCCTGTGTCAGCGCCGTGGTTCCCAGCGGAACCACTTGCGTACAGCAAACACGCCGAGCAGCATCCAGGCCACCGCCGTGGCGACCAGGCCGAGCACCTCGCCGGTGTCGAGCGCGCCGGTCCAGCCGCCCCTGATCAGGGCGATCGCCGGGGAGAGCGGCAGCAGTTCGCAGACCGACGCCATCGCGTCGGGCATGAGGTCCACCGGTACGACCATGCCGGAGCCCACCATCGACAGGAGCAGCATCGGCATCACCGAGATCTGCGCGGCCTCCGCGGAACGGGTGAAGGCCGCGGTCGCCGCCGCCAGGACGCACATCAGGGCGGCTCCCAGGGCGAGTCCGGCCACCGCGAGCCACACCGCGCGGGGCGCGGCCATGTCCATCACGACGGTGCAGCCGGCCGCCAGCAGCACGCACTGCACGAGCGCCAGCGCCACCGGCGGGAGCGCGGCACCGGCGAGGATCTCGCGGTCCCGCAGCTCGCCGGTGCGCAGCCGCTTCAGGACGAGCTCCTCACGGCGTACGACGAAGACGCCGACGAGGGCCGAGTAGACGGCGAAGAGCAGCACGTAGCCGAGCGAGCCCGGCAGCAGGACCGTGCCGACGGTCAGCCCGGTGTCCTTCAGGTCCATTCCGCGTGCGGCCGAGCTCATGGAGAAGGTGAGCATCGCGGGCAGCACGAGCGCGGTGAACATCGCCGCCTTGTTGCGGCCGAGCAGGGTGAGTTCGGCGCGGGCGAGCGCCTTCATCCGGGAGGCGGGGGTGCCGGGCGAGGGCGTCCCGACGCGTGGTTCGACGGCCGTGGCGCTCATCGGGTCGGCTCCTGTTCCCGGGCGATCTGCAGGAAGGCTTCTTCGAGGGACGCGGCCCGGATGTCGAGGCCGCGCAGTTCGACGCGGCCGTCCCGGGCCCACAGCAGCAGCTCGGTGGCGGCGTGCTGGAGCGCGGTGGTCTTCAGCCGTACGGTCCGGCCCTCGGTCTCGTGGCTGGAGACCCCGAGCAGGGCGAGCGGCGGGAGGTCGCCCAGGTGGTAGCCCTCGGGCAGCTCGAAGGAGAGGTGCGAGGGCTGGGCGGCGACCACCTCGTCCACGCGCCCGGCGGCGGCGATGCGCCCCTCGTGGAGGATCGCGAGCCGCTCGGCGAGCGCCTCGGCCTCCTCCAGGTAGTGGGTGGTCAGCAGCACGGTGGTGCCCGCGTCCCGCAGTTCGCGGACCAGCTCCCAGGTGGTGTGGCGGCCCTCGGCGTCCAGACCGGTGGTCGGCTCGTCGAGGAAGAGCACCTCGGGCCGGGCGAGCAGGGCGAGGGCGAGATCGAGCCGCCGCTTCTCGCCGCCGGACAGCTGCTTGACGCGTACGTCCGCGCGCCGGGCGAGCCCGACGAGCTCCAGCGCCTCGCCCACCGGCCGGGCACCACTCGTACATCCCGCCCACATCCGTACGGTTTCGGCCACCGTCAGCTCGGACGGGAAGCCGCCCTCCTGGAGCATCACCCCGGTGCGGGGGCGTACGGCGGCGCGCTCGGTGTACGGGTCGTGGCCGAGCACCCGGACGGATCCGGCGCTCGGCGGGGCGAGGCCTTCGAGCAGTTCGACGGTGGACGTCTTGCCCGCGCCGTTGGTGCCGAGCAGCGCGAAGAGCTCGCCGCGCGCCACGGAGAAGGAGATTCCACGAACGGCCTCGAAGCCCCCGGCGTAAGTGCGCCGCAGCTCCTCGACCTCGATCACATCTGGCATGCGTCCAGCGTTCCGCCGGATCGGGGCCGGGGGCAGTGCGGCGTGTCACGGGTCGGGATGACAAATGTCAGCAGCGCTCGCCTGGGGAAACGACAAAGGCCCCGGTCGTGATGACCGGGGCCTTTGCTTCCTGAGCGGACGACGAGATTCGAACTCGCGACCCTCACCTTGGCAAGGTGATGCTCTACCAACTGAGCCACGTCCGCATTGCTGCCGCCTGGCTCTCACCGGCGGTGCGAACACCACTGTACCTGATCCACAACTGTGGTCGGTAAGCGATGCAGAGCGGGTGACAGGAATTGCACACTGCGCCTTCCCCCTGGAAGGGGGATGTTCTACTACTGAACTACACCCGCACGCTGCTGGGGACTCGGCCTTCCGGCCTCGCCCCTCGGCGTGCTCCAGACTCTAGCTGATCACCCCGGGTGCAATGCAACTCGGTTGCCGGGGCCGTCAGTCCGGGGCCCCGGCAACCGCTCGTCCTCGGGCGCCCTCAGACCGCCGCGCCGAACGCCTCGTAGACCTTCTTGGGGATGCGGCCGCGCGCGGGCACCTCCATCTGGTTCGACCGGGCCCAGGCGCGGACCGCCGCCGGGTCGGGGGCGACGGCCGTGTGCCGGAACGCCTTCCCGGACTTCGACTGCTTGCGGCCCGCCTCGACGAACGGGGCGAGGGCCTTGCGCAGTTTCTTTGCATTGGCGGGATTGAGGTCGATCTCGTAGGCCTTCCCGTCCAGGCCGAACGTGACCGTTTCCGCCGCTTCTCCGCCGTCCAGGTCGTCGGAGAGCGTGACCACTACGCGTTGAGCCACGGATATCGGTTCCTTCCTACGGTCCGCCGTTCCCACGTGTCTGACGTGCGGCGATCCCGGCCTTCCGGCAGTTTTGGAGCAATGCTGTTTCTCTCGGGTTTCCCCTGAGAAACCTTTGTACAGCGACAGGCATTGCATTGTGAAGCCCAGCCAATTGCATCCGCGTGTCCGACCGCAATGCGCATGGACCGTTTTTCCCGGGATTTTTCCCACGTGTTGTCGCGGCCGAAACCGGAACGTGATCGGACACCTCCGATATCTACTCGCGTAGATTTTCCGGCCGGGTACTCTGAGGGAACCGCCTTCGCACCACACCACCACGGGAGTGCCAGTGGCACGCGTCGTAGTCGACGTCATGCTCAAGCCGGAGATCCTCGACCCGCAGGGACAGGCGGTGCAGCGCGCACTGCCCCGTCTCGGCTTCGAGGGGATCGCGGATGTCCGCCAGGGGAAGCGTTTCGAGCTCGATGTGGAAGGGCCCCTCGACGAGGCCGCCCTCGCCCGCATCCACGAGATGGCTGAAACGTTCCTCGCCAACACCGTCATCGAGGACTTCACCGTGAAGGTCGAGGAGTCCAAGTGACTGCTCGCATCGGTGTCGTCACCTTCCCCGGGACGCTCGACGACCGCGACAGCCTGCGGGCCGTGCGGATCGCGGGTGCCGAGCCGGTGTCGCTGTGGCACCGCGACAAGGACCTCAAGCAGGTCGACGCGGTCGTCCTGGCCGGCGGCTTCTCCTACGGCGACTATCTGCGGGCCGGAGCCATCTCCCGCTTCTCGCCGGTGATGGAGACGATCATCGAGCAGGCGAAGGCCGGGATGCCGGTCCTCGGCATCTGCAACGGCTTTCAGATCCTGACCGAGTCGCACCTGCTGCCGGGCGCCATGCTCCGCAACAACCACCTGCACTTCATCTGCCGCGAGCAGAAGCTGCGGGTGGAGACGAGCGAGACCGCCTGGACGGCCGACTACACGGCCGGGCAGGAGATCCAGATCCCGCTCAAGAACATGGACGGCCGGTACGTGGCCGACGAGCGCACGCTGGACGAGCTTGAGGCCGAGGGACGCGTCGCGTTCCGGTACAGGGACTTCAACCCCAACGGGTCGCTGCGCGACATCGCGGGCATCACCAACGCCGCCGGCAACGTCGTCGGCCTGATGCCGCACCCCGAGCACGCCGTGGAGCCGCTGGTCGGCACCGGCCGCACCGACGGCCTCGGTTTCTTCACCTCGATCCTCAAGAAGCTGGTCAACGCCTGATGAGCCTCGACACCGTCAAGCACGCCACCGGGACGCCCGACGTCGAGCAGCCCTGGAAGGAGCTCGGCCTCAAGGAGGACGAGTACGCCCGGATCCGCGAGATCCTGGGCCGCCGCCCCACCGGCGCCGAGCTCGCCATGTACTCCGTGATGTGGTCGGAGCACTGCTCGTACAAGAGCAGCAAGGTCCACCTGCGCCAGTTCGGCGAGAAGGTCCCCGAGAACGACGCGATGCTCGTCGGCATCGGCGAGAACGCGGGCGTCGTCGACGTCGGCCAGGGCTACGCGGTCACCTTCAAGGTGGAGTCCCACAACCACCCCTCGTACATCGAGCCCTACCAGGGCGCGGCCACCGGTGTCGGCGGCATCGTCCGCGACATCCTGGCGATGGGCGCCCGCCCGGTCGCGGTCGTCGACCCGCTGCGCTTCGGCGCGGCCGAGCACCCCGACACCAAGCGCGTCCTGCCGGGCGTGGTCGCGGGCATCGGCGGCTACGGCAACTGCCTCGGCCTGCCGAACATCGGCGGCGAGGTCGTCTTCGACGAGTGCTACCAGGGCAACCCGCTGGTCAACGCCGGGTGCATCGGCGTGATGAAGCACGAGGACATCCACCTCGCGAAGGCGTCCGGCCCCGGCAACAAGGTGATCCTGTACGGCGCCCGTACGGGTGGCGACGGCATCGGCGGTGTGTCGGTCCTGGCCTCGGAGACCTTCGAGTCGACCGGTCCGGCCAAGCGTCCGGCGGTCCAGGTCGGCGACCCCTTCCAGGAGAAGCTCCTCATCGAGTGCACCCTGGAGATCTTCAAGGAGAAGCTGGTCGCGGGGATCCAGGACCTGGGTGGCGCGGGCCTGTCCTGCGCGACCTCCGAGCTGGCTTCGGCGGGCTCGGGCGGTATGCGCGTGGACCTGGAGACGGTCCCGCTGCGCGACGCGACGCTCTCGCCCGAGGAGATCCTCATGAGCGAGTCGCAGGAGCGGATGTGCGCGGTCGTCGAGCCGCGGTACGTCGAGCGGTTCATGGAGATCTGCGAGAAGTGGGACGTCATCGCCACCGTCATCGGTGAAGTGACGGACGGCGAGCGCCTGGAGATCTTCTGGCACGGCGAGCAGATCGTGGACGTACCGCCGCGGACCGTGGCCCACGAGGGCCCGGTGTACGAGCGTCCGTACGCCCGCCCCTCCTGGCAGGACGCGCTCCAGGCCGACGACGCGGGCAAGCTGCCGCGGCCGCAGTCCGGCGAGGAGCTGCGCGCGCAGGTCCTGAAGCTGGTCGGCTCCCCCAACCAGGCCTCCAAGTCCTGGATCACGGACCAGTACGACCGGTTCGTGCAGGGCAACACGGTCCTGGCGCAGCCCGAGGACGCGGGCATGGTCCGCATCGACGAGGAGTCGAACCTCGGGGTCGCGATGGCGACGGACGGCAACGGCCGGTACGCGAAGCTCGACCCGTACACGGGTGCGCAGCTGGCGCTGGCGGAGGCGTACCGCAACGTGGCGGCCTCCGGCGCGAAGCCCCTCGCCATCTCCGACTGCCTGAACTTCGGCTCGCCCGAGGACCCGGACGTGATGTGGCAGTTCGCCGAGGCCACGCGCGGTCTGGCCGACGGCTGCCTCCAGCTCGGCACCCCGGTGACCGGCGGCAACGTCTCGCTCTACAACCAGACCGGTGACACGGCGATCCACCCGACGCCGGTCGTCGCCGTCCTCGGTGTGATCGACGACGTGAACCGCCGTACGCCGATCGCGTTCGCGCAGGAGGGGCAGCTGCTGTACCTCCTGGGCGACACGCGGGAGGAGTTCGGCGGCTCGGCGTGGTCCCAGGTGATCCACGAACACCTGGGCGGGCTGCCGCCGCGGGTGGACCTGGACCGGGAGAAGCTCCTCGGCGAGATCCTCATCTCCGGCTCGCGCGACGGCATGATCGACGCGGCGCACGACCTGTCCGACGGCGGTCTGGTCCAGGCCGTGGTCGAGTCCTGCCTGCGTGGCGGTCACGGCGCGCGCCTGGTCGTCCCGGACGGGCTGTCCGCCTTCACGTTCCTGTTCAGCGAGTCGGCGGGCCGCGCGATCGTGGCGGTCCCGCGCAGCGAGGAGCTCCGCTTCACGGACATGTGCGGGGCGCGGGGCCTGCCGGCGACCCGGATCGGCGTCGTCGACGGCGAGTCGGTGGAGGTCCAGGGCGAGTTCAGCGTGCCGCTTGCGGAGCTGCGGGAGACCCACGAGGCGACGATCCCGGCGCTGCTGGCGTAGTCGGCCCCTCCCCGCCCCTTCCCCAAACCCTCCGGGGGTTGGGGAAGGGTGCGGGGAGCTTTTCTGCCCGGGGGCTGCGCCCCCGGACCTCCTTGCCTGTCTGCGGGTGGGTGGGGGATGGTCGCGCACTTCCCCGCGCCCCTTCCCGGCGGCTGCGCCCCCGGGCCCCCGGTTCGTCCGCGGGCCGTGCGTGGCCGCTCGCACAGTTCCCCGCGCCCCTGAGTACCTGGGGGCGCGGGGAACTGCGCGCTCAGCCGACGACGGCTCGCAGACGAACCACGGCGTAACCAGGCACTTCAGGGGCGCGGGGAACTGTGCGACCAGCCCACGACGGGCGGCAGACGAACGGAGCGGGGTGCGGGGGGCGCAGACCCCGCTCAGGGGTCCGGGGGCGTAGCCCCCGGGAGAACCACCTCAGCTCACCCACACCCCCGGAGGGTTTAGGGAAGGGGCGGGGTGGGGCCCGGCAGGCGGGTTGCCAAGTACGCCGCCGCCGCCATCAACACCGCCCCCGCCACGAACACCACATCCGTCCCCGTCGTGAGGGCATGAACCCCTGACGCGTGCGACGGACCGTGCAGCGTGCGCAGCGCGCTCGTCGAGCCGCCCGGCCCCTTCGACTCGTACACCCGGCTCAGGATCGTGCCGAACACCGCCGCCCCCAGCGCGTTGCCCAGCGTCTGGAAGAACCGGACCCCTGTCGTCGCGACACCCAGCTGACGGGCCGGGGCCGCCGCCTGCACGATCTGGATCAGCTGGCCGATGAGCAGGCCGAACCCCATGCCCATCAGGAGCAGTTCGGCCCGGATCTGCCACAGGTTCGTGGACACCTGTGTCGTGGCCAGCAGGCCCAGCGCCGCCGTCGCCGCGACCGTACCCGTCAGCACGAACGTCTTCTGCGACCAGCCGCGCGCCCCCAGCCGCTCCGAGCCGAACCCGACGGCGGTCATCCCGATGGCCATCGGGATCAGATACAGGCCCGCCGACGTGGCCTCGATGCCCCGGACGACCTGGAGGTAGATCATCACGTACACCAGGGTGCCCATCATGGCCGCGCCGACCAGCCCCTGGATGGCGAAGCCGAGGCGGACCGCCGGGACCTTGAACATGGACAGCGGCAGGATCGGTTCGGCCGCGGTCGTCTGACGGCGCAGGAACAGCGCCAGCGAGGCCAGGCCGGCGACCGCGAGCCCGATGATCACCGGCGACGACCAGGCGTAGTCCTTGCCGCCCCACTCCGTCACCAGCAGCAGCGAGACCGAGAAGGCCGCGGCGAGCGCCGCGCCGAGGTAGTCGATGCGGTGGCGTACGGGAGTGACCGGCAGCCGCAGGACGACCACGGCCGCGGCGAGCACGGCGAGGCCGACCGGCAGGTTCACGTAGAAGATCCAGCGCCAGCTCGCGTGGTCGGCGAGTGTGCCGCCGACCCACGGGCCGAGCGCCATCCCGGCCCCGGCGACGATTCCGCCGATGCTGCCGGCCTTGCCCCGGCCGCCCCCGCCGTCCTCGTCCCCGGGGCTCTTCAGCTGGGCGAGCACCACCATGGTGACGCTCATCAGGCCGCCACCGCCGATGCCCTGCACGGCCCGCGCCGCGATCAGTTCGCCCATGGACTGAGCGGCCCCGCACAGCGCCGAGCCGACCAGGAACGTGGCGATCGCGCCCACGAAGACCTTCTTGGCGCCGATCGTGTCGCACAGCTTCCCGTACAGCGGCAGCACCGCCGCCGAGGCGAGGGCGAACGAGCTGATCAGCCACGGGATCTTGTCGACCCCGTGGACCGGGTCGAGGTCACGGACGATCGGGACGGTCGCGGCCGACACGATGTTCGTGTCGAGCACCGCGAGCAGGATCGTCACCAGGCAGACGGCGAAGCCGATCCTGACCTGGCCCGCGGACATGACCGGGGCCGGACGCGCCCCCTCCTCGGCGTTCGCCGGCCGCGCCGTTTTCGGCATGGGTGTGCTCAGGGTCTCGGGCATGGTGGATTCCCCCTCCGGTGCGGCAGTCGGGGCCGCTCGCCGTAGTCGTGGGCACCACCCTGACCCATATTCTGTACTGAGTCAACTTTTCATCCTGGATTAAAATTCATCCTGGTACAGTGGCGGTCATGGCGGAGTACGCGGAGAAGCCCGCACCGGCCCATATGGGCCTGCGGGAACGCAAGAAGTGGCAGACCCGGCGCAGGCTCATGGCCACCGCCCTCGACCTCTTCGCCCAGCGCGGCTACGACAAGGTCTCGGTCGCCGAGATCGCCGAAGCGGCGGACGTCTCGAAGATGACCGTCTTCAACCACTTCGACTCGAAAGAGGACCTGGCGCTCCGGCCGATGGAGGAGCACAGCGACGACGTGGTCCGCGCCGTCCGTGAGCGCCCGGCGGGCGAGTCCGCCGTCGCCGCCGTGCGCGCCCACTACCTGGCGGCCGTCGAGGCCCGCGACGCGTCCATCGGCCTCAGCGACGACCCGCTGGTGCTCCAGCTGCTGCGGCTCATCATGGAGACCCCGGTGCTGCTGAACCGCGCCCGCACCGCTCTCGTACGCAGCTCCGACCTGGTCGCCGAGGCGCTGGGCGAGGAGACCGGGGACCGGGTGCTCGCCCGGGTCGCGGCGGCCCAGCTGATGGGCACGCGCGCGACGCTGGTCAGCGAGAACCACCGCCGCCTGCTGCTCGGCGACCCGGCGGAGGACATCGCCCCGGACGCCGTCCGCCTGGCCGACCGCGCCTTCGACCTGGTCGAATTCGGCCTGGGCGACTTTGCGACCAAGGGGTAGCGCTTCGCTGGCTCAGTCGGGTTTTCGGCCGCGGACCGTGCTGGGTCGCTCGCGCCCGCGCGGCGGAGCCGCAAAATGTCAGAGCCCCGCGCCCCTGACTGCCTAGGGGCGCGGGGAACTGCGCGCTCAGCCCCCACCGGGCCGCAGCCGAACCTGTAAGCCCCAAGCCACCACCGCATAGGCTCGCGATCATGCCTCCCGCCAAGAAGCGCACGCGCAGCTACGACCCGGTGAAGACCCGCGCCGCCGTCCTCGCCCAGTTCGCGCACGTACGGGAAGCGGTGGCGCGTCTCGCGCCCGACGCGCTGGAGCGGCCGACCCGGCTGGTGGGCTGGACCGTGCACGACCTCGCCGCGCATCTGGCGCGGGCCGTGGACGTGGTCGCCAGGAACCTGGCCGAGCCGGCGCCCGCCCCCGGCCGCCCGGACGTCACCCTGCCGGACTGGCCGTTCGCCACCGCCACCGCCACCGCCACCGCCGCCCGCACCCCGGACGGGGAGGGCGTCCCGGACCTCGCCTCCCTCTATGCCGACGTGGCCGCCCGCACCGGGCAGCTGCTCCCGGGCGCCGAGGACACCCGGCTCGTCAGGACGGTCCTCGGCACCATGACCCTCGCCGACCACCTGGTCACGCGCACGGTCGAGCTCTGCGTCCACACCGACGACCTGAACGACGCCGTGCCCGGCCTGGACATCCCGTACGACCGCCAGGCGCTCGCCGCCTGCACCCGGCTGCTCGCCGACGCGCTCGCGGTGAAGGCGCCGGGCGGCTCGGTCGAGGTGCGCGTCCCGCCGTACGCGGTGGTGCAGTGCGTCGAGGGCCCGAAGCACACCCGGGGCACGCCCCCGAACGTCGTGGAGACCGACCCGCTCACCTGGATGCGGCTCGCCGCCGGGCGCAGGGCGTGGGCGGACGAGCTGGACGGGGGGCGGGTTGCGGCGAGCGGGGAGCGGGCGGACCTCTCCGCACTCCTGCCGGTGCTTTCCCGCTGAGGAATGCGGCCCGGCCGAGGTGGTCATATGGCTACGGCAGGTGACTTCGGGCCGGGCCCCCGCCGGGGCCCGCGCGACCTCCGTCACATTTCCCGCCCGGCCCCTTCACCGGCCTTTTCCCGTCAGGGCGGGAAAAGCCCTGCTCGACCCCGTCCGGCAGATGCCACAAACCGCCCACCACCCCCGCCTTGTCCGTATCCCCAATTCGGACCAGTGGTCGATCTCGCCTACACTCGGTGGCGTGCCACGTGGTGACGGTCGACTCAATCATGATCTGCTCCCCGGCGAGAAAGGCCCCCAGGACGCTTGCGGCGTCTTCGGCGTCTGGGCTCCGGGTGAAGAGGTCGCCAAGCTCACTTACTTCGGGCTTTACGCCCTCCAGCATCGGGGCCAGGAATCCGCGGGTATCGCGGTGAGCAACGGCTCCCAGATCCTCGTCTTCAAGGACATGGGGCTTGTTTCCCAGGTCTTCGACGAGACCTCTCTCGGTTCGCTCCAAGGTCATATCGCGGTCGGTCACGCCCGCTACTCGACCACCGGTGCCTCCGTGTGGGAGAACGCGCAGCCGACGTTCCGGGCAACCGCCCACGGCTCGATCGCGCTCGGCCACAACGGCAACCTGGTGAACACCGCCCAGCTGGCGGAGATGGTCGCCGACCTGCCGAAGGAGAACGGTCGCGCGACCCAGGTCGCCGCCACCAACGACACCGATCTCGTCACCGCCCTGCTCGCGGGGCAGACCGACGACGACGGCAAGCCGCTCACCGTCGAGGAAGCGGCCGCCAAGGTCCTTCCGCAGGTGCAGGGCGCGTTCTCGCTGGTCTTCATGGACGAGCAGACGCTGTACTGCGCCCGTGACCCGCAGGGCATCCGCCCGCTGGTCATCGGCCGGCTGGAGCGCGGCTGGGTGGTCGCCTCCGAGACCGCCGCCCTCGACATCTGCGGCGCCAGCTTCGTGCGCGAGATCGAGCCGGGCGAGCTCGTCGCCATCGACGAGAACGGCCTCCGGACCTCTCGATTTGCAGAAGCGAAGCCCAAGGGCTGTGTCTTCGAGTACGTGTACCTGGCGCGTCCCGACACCGACATCGCCGGGCGGAACGTCTACCTCTCCCGTGTGGAGATGGGGCGGAAACTCGCCAAGGAAGCGCCTGTCGACGCCGACCTGGTGATAGCGACTCCCGAGTCCGGCACCCCCGCCGCCATCGGCTACGCGGAGGCCAGCGGCATTCCGTACGGCTCGGGCCTGGTCAAGAACGCCTACGTCGGGCGGACCTTCATCCAGCCCTCGCAGACCATCCGCCAGCTGGGTATCCGGCTGAAGCTGAACCCGCTGAAGGAAGTCATCCGGGGCAAGCGCCTGGTGGTCGTGGACGACTCGATCGTCCGCGGCAACACCCAGCGCGCGCTCGTGAAGATGCTCCGCGAGGCCGGGGCCGCCGAGGTCCACATCCGGATCTCGTCCCCGCCGGTCAAGTGGCCGTGCTTCTTCGGCATCGACTTCGCGACCCGCGCCGAGCTGATCGCCAACGGCATGACGATCGAGGAGATCGGCACCTCGCTGGGCGCCGACTCGCTCTCGTACATCTCGACGGACGCGATGATCGAGGCGACGACCATCCCCAAGGACAACCTCTGCCGCGCCTGCTTCGACGGGGTCTACCCGATGGAGCTTCCGGACCCCGAGCTGCTCGGCAAGCAGCTCCTGGAGACCGAGCTCGCGGCCGGCCCCGCCGCCACGGCCGCGGCCGACGCGCTGCGCCGCCCGTAGGCGCCCGCACAAACCCTGCAGTACGACACGAAAGTTCTTCAGAGCCATGTCATCTGCTGAATCTGATCAGCGTGCTCCGCACTCGGGCACTGGTGCCAGCTACGCAGCCGCGGGCGTCGACATCGAGGCGGGCGATCGCGCCGTCGAGCTGATGAAGGAGTGGGTGAAGAAGACCAAGCGCCCCGAGGTGCTCGGTGGCCTCGGCGGTTTCGCCGGTCTCTTCGACGCCTCCGCCCTCAAGCGCTACGAGCGCCCGCTGCTCGCCTCCGCGACCGACGGCGTCGGCACGAAGGTCGACCTCGCCCGCCGCCTCGGCGTGTACGACACGATCGGCCACGACCTCGTCGGCATGGTCGTCGACGACCTCGTCGTGTGCGGTGCCGAGCCGCTGTTCATGACCGACTACATCTGCGTCGGCAAGGTGCACCCCGAGCGGGTCGCCGCCATCGTGAAGGGCATCGCCGAGGGCTGTGTCCTCGCGGGCTGCGCGCTGGTCGGCGGCGAGACCGCCGAGCACCCGGGCCTCCTCGGCCCGGACGACTTCGACGTCGCCGGCGCCGGTACGGGCGTGGTGGAGTACGACCGGCTGCTCGGCGCGGATCGCATCCGTACGGGTGACGTCGTCATCGCCATGGCGTCGTCCGGACTTCACTCGAACGGGTACTCACTCGTCCGGCACGTGCTCTTCGACCGGGCGAAGATGTCGCTGGAGCAGCAGGTCGAGGAGTTCGGGCGGACCCTGGGCGAGGAGCTCCTGGAGCCGACCAAGATCTACTCGCTGGACTGCCTGGCCCTGACCCGTACGACCGAGGTACACGGTTTCAGTCATGTCACCGGCGGCGGTCTCGCCAACAACCTGGCCCGGGTCATCCCCGACCACCTGCACGCCACGGTCGACCGTTCGACCTGGGCGCCGGGCGCGGTCTTCGACCTGGTGGGCACGGCCGGCAAGGTCGAGCGGCTGGAGCTGGAGAAGACGCTGAACATGGGCGTCGGCATGATCGCGATCGTCCCCGAGGCATCGGTGGACGTGGCCCTGACGACCCTCGCGGACCGCGGTGTGGACTCCTGGGTCGCGGGTCGGATCACCGAGCGCGGCGAGCACGCCACGGGCGCCGAGCTGACGGGTGACTACGCCAAGTAAGCCACTACAGGCAGCACGAAACCCGGTCTGGGGCGAAGGCCCCGGACCGGGTCGTTGTGCTCAGAGCAGCAGAAGTGAAAGTTGCTGCGAAAGCGGGAACAGCGAAGTCAAGCGCCGCGGCGCTGCGACGACGGGCCGGACTCTTCGTCCTCGTCCTCGTCATCGGTGCCGTACAAATCCGCATAGCGGGCGTACGGGTCGTCATCCTCGTCGTCCTCCAGTGGCTCCGCGTTAGGCGGTTGGCTCACTGCCGGATTCGGAGTAGATGCGCCCAGCTCGTTGGCCAGACGCGACAGATCAGTCCCGCCGCTGCTGTACTTCAGCTGGCGGGCGACCTTGGTCTGCTTGGCCTTTGCCCGGCCGCGCCCCATGGCTCGACCCCCTCGGTGACGGGGCTCAACGGCCCCAGAGTCTTGACACGCGTTCATGAGTCGGAACGGGCTCTCCGTGGAGAGACCGTGTCCGTAGGGCTTCAACGGTACCTGCTTCCGCGGCCATACGGTACGCCGCCCGCATGACGTGCCACTTGGCAGAACCCGCAAGGAGCCCTTTCCTCGCTGGTCAACCGCGATTTTAACCCCTTCTTGGCGTCCGACCCGCCGACCGGCGTGAGTCTTCTCTCGCCGGTCGGCGGATCGGCCGCCGGGGGGCGTCAGCGCCGACGCGCCTCGGCCATGCGCTGCTCGGCGATCCGGTCGGCCGCGGCGGCCGGCGGAATGCCGTCTTCCTTCGCACGTGCGAATATGGCCAGCGTGGTGTCGAAGATCTTCGCGGCCTTCGCCTTGCAGCGGTCGAAGTCGAAGCCGTGCAGCTCGTCGGCGACCTGGATCACGCCACCGGCGTTGACCACGTAGTCGGGCGCGTAGAGGATCGCGCGGTCCGCGAGGTCCTTCTCGACGCCCGGGTGCGCCAGCTGGTTGTTGGCCGCGCCGCACACGATCTTCGCGGTGAGGACCGGGACGCTCTCGTCGTTCAGGGCGCCGCCGAGCGCGCAGGGGGCGTAGATGTCCAGCCCCTCCACACGGATGAGCGCGTCCGTGTCGGCGACCGCGGTGACGCTGCCCGGGTGCTTGTCGAGGATCCGGCGTACCGATTCCTCACGCACATCGGTGATCACGACCTCGGCGCCGTCCGCCACCAGGTGCTCCACCAGGTAGTGGCCCACCTTGCCGACGCCCGCGACGCCGACCTTGCGGCCGCGCAGCGTCGGGTCGCCCCACAGGTGCTGGGCGCTGGCCCGCATGCCCTGGAAGACGCCGAAGGCGGTGAGCACGGAGGAGTCGCCCGCGCCGCCGTTCTCGGGGGAGCGGCCGGTCGTCCACCGGCACTCGCGCGCCACGACGTCCATGTCCGCCACATACGTGCCGACGTCGCACGCCGTCACGTAACGGCCGCCGAGCGAGGCCACCATCCGCCCGTAGGCGAGGAGCAGTTCGTCCGTCTTGACCGTCTCCGGGTCACCGATGATCACGGCCTTGCCGCCGCCGTGGTCGAGCCCGGCCATGGCGTTCTTGTAGGACATGCCGCGGGAGAGGTTGAGCGCGTCGGCGACGGCCTCGGCCTCGCTCGCGTAGGGGTAGAAGCGCGTTCCGCCGAGGGCCGGGCCCAGGGCGGTGGAGTGGATGGCGATGACGGCTTTGAGGCCCGAGGCGCGGTCCTGGCACAGCACGACTTGTTCATGGCCGCCCTGGTCCGAACGGAACAGGGTGTGCAGAACGTCTGCTGAGCTGACAGCGTCGCCGGTCACATCGGTCACGGTGGTGACTCCCAAGTACGAAGCGGCGTTTGGCGGCCCGCTTGTGGGTGGGGCGGGCCACGTCGCGGCCCGCCCGGGGCCGCGCTGGGAGCAGAGTAAGTCCTACGCGTCCGTAGATCAGGCGCAGTGCCGAGGATCACCCTCCGTCCCCGCGTGCGCGTGGGACGATTCGACACATGGCGGTGGTGTCCTCGGTGATCGTCCCGTACGCGTCCTATCTGCGGGTGTACGAGCCGCTGGCGGCCTTCCCCGAACCGGAGCGCGCCCACTGGACCCGTTACGCGGAGCGCGGGCGTACCCCGGATGCCCAGGACGAACTCCGGCGCGCGCTGGCGGATCTGCTGCCGACCCCGCCGGTGGCGGTGCCGGTCCACGAGAGCGCGGACGCGTTCGTGGCCGAGGTCGACGGAGTGGTGTGCGTCTGCCCGTGGCGGACCCGGCTGCGCGGCTGGCAGGCCCTGGAGGGGCTGCCCGGCCAGTTCCCGGCGCCGGTGCTCGACGCGCTGCTGCCGCCGGTGGTGCGCCGGCAGGCCGCGGCGGACTACGAGCGGTGGCGGGAGCAGAACCCGGACGCCCGGCCGTGGATCCTGACAGCGGTCTGGCACATCCCTGTGAGCTGGTTCACAGTCTTTTCGGACGAAGAGAGGGAGTATGTCCGGGCGGAGAGCGGTGCGGCGCCCGTGCTGCGCTACCGCACCCCGATGGTCCAGGCCCGGCGCCGCCTCGCGCGGGCGCTCAGGACGCTGCGCGACCACATCGACGAGGGACCTCTGACCGAGGAGCTCGTCGAGGTGGGGAGCTGGCTGGAGGAGTTCCATCCGCGCTCGCTGGTCGAGCTGGATTACGGGGGTCTGGTGCACGCCCTGCCGCAGGCGCGCCTGGAGGAGGACCGCTCGGCGGCCGACGTGGCCGAGGGGATCGCCGCACTGCGCGCCGGGGACGACGCGGGGGCGGCCAGGGCGTACGAACGCTTCACGGAGCGCTGGCGGGCCGTCAGAGAGCGCCGGCTCGCGAACTGAGGGACCGTCGGACGGAGGGGGCGTCGGCAACGGGCCGCGCGCTGACCCGTTCGGGTGAGCGCCTTCGTACGGCTGAGTGACCTTTCCGGCCGTGTGCTCGGGACGTAGGTCCCGATCCGGGCCTTTGCCTCAAGCGTGATGGACCGCACTTTCTGGGCCCTTGCGTCGATCCCCCACCCTCGTGCCAAAATAGGACAAGGAGTCCGGCGAGGGCTCCTTCCGTCCAACTCTGGGCGGATTGCTTGGTATTGCCTGCTATGGGGGGTCTGATGACTCCTGATCGCTCTGTGACTGATCGTCACTGTGGCGTGACTGTCCGCTATGGCATGGTCCATCGGCTTCCGTCGCTGATGAACACCTGGGAGGGCAATTCCATCGGTTTGGCCGACGTGGCTGGACGGATGGTGTAGTTGTAGTGCCGAGGACAAGCCGTTCGTCCTATAACCGACTCGGCTCGCGTCCGCCATTTCGGGCAACGCGGGTCAAGGTGCAGAATTTAGAGGAAAGAACCGAGAAGGTTCGGTTCTCCCGAGGAGGCCGCTCATGACCGCTCGCACCCCTGATGCCGAGCCGCTGCTGACCCCGGCTGAGGTTGCCACGATGTTCCGCGTGGACCCGAAGACGGTCACCCGCTGGGCGAAGGCGGGCAAGCTCACGTCCATCCGCACGCTGGGTGGACACCGCCGGTACCGCGAAGCAGAGGTCCGTGCGCTGCTTGCGGGTATTCCGCAGCAGCGTAGCGAGGCCTGAACAACACCCCAATAACGGGCATTCCGGGACCCCCATCCCGGTCGCCCACCCCATAGCTCCACTGGCGACAGGCCTGCCCCAACGGGCTCACCGTCATCGGCCGCGCTGGACTCCGCCGGGTCCAGCGCGGTCTTTTTTATGCCCCGATCCGGGACGGTCCGGGCCGTCTGGGGGTGCTTCGCGGGGCTTGCCACAGGCCCCTCCGGAGGTGGTGCAATTGCACATATTAAATTGGGAGGTTGTAGGTACGGTGTAAGTTCCCCGCTTCCCAAAACTCGTTCGGTGACTCCCGTCACACCCCCGCGACGGTCCTCTGAACAGAGCCTGCCACCGTCGGGGGCGCGGCCAACCCGCCATTGGTCACCGCTCGGCGGGACTTTCGTCCTCGGGCAGAGGCTCGGACAGTGCCTCGGGGCGCGGCTCGGGGCGCGGCTCAAGGAGTGCGAGGAGGGGTTCGGGCTCCGAGGGCTCCATGGCGAGCCGCAGGAGGCGCGAACAGACGGGGCAGTGCCGGGTGACGTGCCGGTAGCCGCTCGCGGCCGACAGATGGGCGCGCAGCAGCGCCCGAGTCTCGTGCCTCACGGACGACGCCGTCATGCGCCACCTCCCGGGTGGGACCCGCTGCCTTCTCCTTGGGTACCGGGGGCAGATGACTCCGTCAAGACGGCCGGAAACGCCAAGTGGGCCCGGATCCGTATGGATCCGGGCCCACTTGGTACTGCGGTCCTGACGGGATCTGCCGTGTCTGATTCGCGGCTCCGCCGTGGGCGCGGCCCCGAACAGCACCGGAGCCCGCATCCAGGAAGGATGCGGGCTCCGGTTTCACTGCGGTCCTGACGGGATTTGAACCCGCGGCCTCCACCTTGACAGGGTGGCGAGCACTCCAAACTGCTCCACAGGACCAGGTTTCGCAGCCTGTGCTTGCTCCTTGGCTGCGAGAGAAACTGTACAGCAGGTCAGCTGGTCAGGTCGAACTCACTCAGGGAGAGGGGTCCGTCACGGCGCCGCCGCGTCGATCGCCTTCACGATCCGCTTGTCCGAGACGGGGAACGCGGTGCCCAGGGCGTGCGCGAAGTAGCTCACCCGCAGCTCCTCGATCATCCAGCGGATGTCCAGCACCTCCCGCGGCACCGGCCGCCCCTGGGGCATCTGCTCAAGGAGCCACGCGTACTCGTCCTGCATCTCGTGGACCTTCTCCATGCGCGTGGTGTCGCGCTGCACGGACGTCGGCATCTGCTGCAGGCGCCGGTCCACCGCCACCAGATAGCGCATCAGGTCCGGCAGCCGGCGCAGCCCCGTCGCGGTCACGAACCCGGCCGGCATCAGGGCCGCCAGCTGCTCCCGTACGTCCTGGAGGTTGTTGATCAGGACCAGGCTGTTCGTGGCCTTCAGACGGCGCTCACAGGCCTGCCAGGCGGCCAGGATCTGCTGGACCTGTCCGACGGTCCGTACGGTCGCGTCGACGAGGTCGGCGCGCACCTTGTCGTACAGCTTGCGGAACGACTCCTCGTCCCACGCCGGGCCCCCGTGGTCCGCGATCAGCTTGTCGGCGGCGGCCATCGCGCAGTCGTCGAAGAGCGCCTGGACCGAGCCGTGCGGATTGCGGGACAGGGCGAGCTTGTGCTGGTTCGTCAGCTTGTCCGAGGCGAACTTCGCCGGGTTCACCGGGATGTTCAGGAGGATCAGCTTCCGGGTGCCGCGCCACATCGCCTGCTGCTGCTCGGCCTCGGTGTCGAAGAGCCGTACGGAGACGGTCTCGCCGGAGTCGACCAGCGCCGGGTACGCCTTCACCGGCTGGCCCGCGCGCTTGGTCTCGAAGACCTTCGTCAGGGTGCCGATCGTCCAGTCGGTGAGGCCCGTGCGCTCGATGGACACGCCGCCCGAGGGAGCGGCCGCCGCGGCGGCCTGGGAGAGCGCCTGACGGGCCCTGGGGCGCAGCTGGAGCTTGAGCGCCTCCAGGTCCTTGTCCTCGGCCAGCTTGCGGCGCCGCTCGTCGACGATCCGGTACGTGATCTTCAGGTGGTCCGGGACGCGCGTCAGGTCGAAGTCGTCGGCCGTGACCGGGACCCCGACCATCCGCTGGAGCTCGCGCGCCAGCGTCACCGGCAGCGGCTCCTGCAACGGCACCGCACGCTCCAGGAACTTCGTCGCGAAGTTCGGCGCGGGCACGTAGTGGCGGCGGATCGGCTTGGGCAGCGAGCGGATCAGCTCGGTGACGACCTCCTCGCGCAGGCCCGGGATCTGCCAGTCGAAGCCCTCGTCCGTGACCTGGTTGAGGACCTGGAGCGGGATGTGGACGGTGACGCCGTCCGCGTCCGCGCCCGGCTCGAACTGGTAGGTGACCTTGAACTTCAGCCGGTCCTGGCGCCAGTTGTCCGGATAGTCGTCCTTGGTGACGGCGAGCGCCGACTCCCGGATGAGCATCTCCCGCTCGAAGTCCAGGAACTCCGGCTCGTCGTGCCGCTTGTGCTTCCACCAGGAGTCGAAGTGGGCGCCGGAGACGACGTGTTCGGGCACCCGCTGGTCGTAGAAGTCGAAGAGCGTCTCGTCGTCGACCAGGATGTCGCGGCGCCGCGCCCGGTGCTCCAGCTCCTCGACCTCGGTCAGGAGCTTGCGGTTGTCGGCGAAGAACTTGTGGTGGGTGCGCCAGTCGCCCTCGACCAGCGCGTTGCGGATGAACAGCTCGCGCGAGGCCTCCGCGTCGATGCGGCCGTAGTTCACCTTGCGGTTGGCGACGATCGGCACGCCGTACAGCGTGACCCTCTCGTACGCCATCACCGCGGCCTGGTCCTTCTCCCAGTGCGGCTCGCTGTAGGTGCGCTTGACCAGGTGCTGGGCGAGCGGCTCGATCCACTCGGGCTCGACCTTCGCGTTGACCCGCGCCCACAGGCGGGAGGTCTCCACGAGCTCGGCCGACATGAGGACCTTGGGCTGCTTCTTGAAGAGCGCGGACCCCGGGAAGATCGCGAACTTGGCGCTGCGGGCGCCCAGGTACTCGTTCTTGTCGGTGTCCTTGAGCCCGATGTGCGAGAGCAGACCCGCCAGGAGCGAGGTGTGCACCGACTGCTCGGGGGCGTCCTCCTCGTTGAGGTGGATGCCCATGGTCTTGGCGACCGTCCGCAGCTGGGAGTAGATGTCCTGCCACTCCCGGATGCGCAGGAAGTTCAGGTACTCCTGCTTGCACATCCGGCGGAAGCTGGAGGAGCCGCGCTCCTTCTGCTGCTCGCGCACGTACCGCCACAGGTTGAGGAAGGCGAGGAAGTCGCTGGTCTCGTCCTTGAAGCGGGCGTGCTGCTGGTCGGCCTGCGTCTGCTTGTCGGACGGCCGCTCGCGCGGGTCCTGGATGGAGAGCGCGGCCGCGATGACCATGACCTCGCGGACACAGCCGTTCTTGTCGGCCTCCAGGACCATCCGGGCGAGCCGCGGGTCGACCGGCAGCTGCGCGAGCTTGCGGCCCATCGGGGTCAGCCGCTTGCGGGGGTCCTTCTCCGCCGGGTCCAGCGCGTGCAGCTCCTGGAGGAGCTGCACGCCGTCGCGGATGTTGCGGTGGTCCGGCGGGTCGATGAAGGGGAACTTCTCGATCTCGCCGAGCCCGGCGGCGGTCATCTGGAGGATGACGGAGGCCAGGTTGGTACGGAGGATCTCCGCGTCGGTGAACTCCGGCCGGGAGAGGAAGTCGTCCTCGGAGTAGAGCCGGATGCAGACGCCGTCGCTGGTACGGCCGCAGCGGCCCTTGCGCTGGTTGGCGCTGGCCTGCGAGACCGCCTCGATGGGCAGCCGCTGCACCTTGGTGCGGTGGCTGTAGCGGGAGATACGGGCGGTGCCCGGGTCGATCACGTACTTGATGCCCGGGACGGTCAGGGAGGTCTCGGCGACGTTGGTCGCGAGAACGATCCTGCGGCCGGAGTGCTGCTGGAAGACGCGGTGCTGCTCGGCGTGCGAGAGCCGGGCGTACAGCGGGAGCACTTCCGTGGACCGGAGGTTCTTCTTGTTGAGCGCGTCCGCCGTGTCGCGGATCTCGCGCTCGCCGGAGAGGAAGACCAGGATGTCGCCGGGGCCCTCGGACTGGAGCTCGTCCACGGCGTCGCAGATCGCGGTGATCTGGTCGCGGTCGGCGTCCTCGGAGTCCTCCTCCAGGAGCGGGCGGTAGCG
The DNA here is from genome assembly GCF_055570295.1 of Streptomyces sp. NPDC031265. Lineage (NCBI taxonomy): Bacteria > Bacillati > Actinomycetota > Actinomycetes > Kitasatosporales > Streptomycetaceae > Streptomyces > Streptomyces sp. NPDC031265. The sequence continues at coordinate 42,564 of NZ_JBVIHM010000001.1, read as the reverse complement.
GACCTCGACCGGGTACGTACGCCCGCTGACCTCGACGACCGGCGCTTCCCCGAAGTGGCGCGAGAAGCGCTGGGGGTCGATGGTCGCCGAGGTGATGACGACCTTCAGGTCAGGCCGCCTGGGCAGCAGCTGGGCCAGATAGCCCAGCAGGAAGTCGATGTTGAGGGACCGCTCGTGGGCCTCGTCGATGATGATCGTGTCGTACGCGCGCAGCTCGCGGTCCGTCTGGATCTCCGCGAGCAGGATGCCGTCCGTCATCAGCTTGACGAAGGTCGCGTCCTGGTCGACCTGGTCGGTGAACCGGACCTTCCAGCCGACCGCCTCGCCGAGCGGGGTCTTCAGCTCGTCCGCGATCCGGTCCGCGACCGTACGGGCGGCGATCCGGCGGGGCTGGGTGTGCCCGATCATGCCGCGCACGCCCCGGCCCAGCTCCATACAGATCTTGGGGATCTGGGTGGTCTTGCCGGAGCCGGTCTCACCCGCGACGATCACGACCTGGTGGTCCCGTATCGCCTCCAGGATCGTGTCCTTCTTCTGGCTGACCGGGAGCTGTTCCGGGTACGTGATCTCGGGCATGCGGGAGGCCCGCCGGGCGACGCGCTCGGCGGACTTCGCGGCCTCGGCGGCGATCTCGTCGAGCACGGCCTGCCGGGCCTCGGGCTTCTTGATGCGGCGGGCGCCTTCGAGACGACGGCCGAGCCGATGGGCGTCACGCAGCGAGATCTCGGCCAGCAGGGTCTGGAGATCGGCAAAGGAAGTAGACATACCTGGTTCAGGATCTCACCCGCCGACGACGAGTGGCGAACGCATTTCGGGTGCCGTCACCGGCTTGGCGCGCGGCCACCGGCCACCCCGTACCATTTCGGGCATGCCCCGCACCCACGCCCCGCACCGCCGCCTCGCGGCCGTGCTGCTGATGGTGCTCGGGGCCGTGACGGTGCTGCTGTGCGGTCCGTCCCCGGCGGCGGCCGCCCCGGGTGGGGCGCCGCGTACGCAGGTGTCCGCCCCGGTCGACGGCTCGCCCGGCTGCAAGCAGGGCGGCAAGCAGGACAAGGGCGGCGATCCGGCCGCGCCGGTGCGGGCCCGTACCGCGTACGACCAGGCCCCCGCGCTCGGCGGGCGGACCGTCCCGGCGGGACTCGTCGCCCAGGACGCCCACCACCGCACCCCACCGGCCCGCGGCCCGACGCTTGCCGCGCCCACCCCCGTCGAACTCTCCGTACTGAGGGTCTAGGACCTGTCCGGCGGATCTGGTCGGCACGCGAGGCCCTGACACGCCCTCCCCCAAGGCCTTGAGGGCCAGGGGGACCCCCGGCCGCGTTGTCGTCGGTTGCCATGGCTCCGCCATGTCGCCCTCCTCCGCCTTGCAGCATCGGGGTCTCCCCTGCTCGAACGAAGTCGAGAGCTTGGGGAAGCACCAGACCCCCGCTCACCAGAACCGAAAAGGCGCCCAGGGCCGAAGCCGGCCAGATCCGCCGGACAGGTCCTGGCGGCCGGTCGTTCACGACCGGCCGTCCCTTTCCCCTTTCCCGCCGCATCCCTGCCGCGGTACGTACACGGAGACCCGTATGTCCAAGTCCAAGGGCACCCCTGCGCCCAAGTCCAAGAAGCCGTTTCTGATCGGTGCGGCGGTGGTCGTGGCCGTGGCCGTCCTCGGGGTCGCCTCCTACCAGGCGACGTCCTCCGGCCCGAAGAAGAGCGGCTCCTCCTCCTCCGACGCCGCCGAGCCGCCCGCCGGCACCTTCCCCGAGCTGGAGAAGCTGGCCCGCCGCGACGGCAAGGACCCGCTCGCCCAGGGCCGCGCGGACGCGCCCGTCGTGATGATCGAGTACGCCGACTTCAAGTGCTCGTACTGCGGCAAGTTCGCCCGCGACACCGAGCCCGCGCTGGTGAAGAAGTACGTCGACGCCGGCACCCTGCGCATCGAATGGCGCAACATGCCGATCTTCGGCGCCGAGTCGGAGGCCGCGGCGCGCGCGGCCTGGGCGGCCGGGCAGCAGGGCCGGTTCTGGCAGTTCCACACGGCGGCGTACGCCCGGGGCTCCAAGGAGAAGGGCTTCGGCAAGGACCGGCTGCGGGCGCTGGCCGGGCAGGCGGGCGTGGCCGACCTCGACCGTTTCGTACGGGACGCGGACGGCGACGCGGCGAAGGCAGCGGTGAAGAAGGACCAGGACGAGGCGTACGCGCTGGGCGCGAGCTCGACGCCGTCGTTCGTGATCAACGGCCGCCCGCTGGCCGGCGCCCAGCCGCTGGCCACCTTCGCGCAGGCCGTCGATGAGGCGGCCAAGTACAAGGCAGCGCAGGCCGCCGCCCCGAAGGGGACCGGAAAGTGACCTCGGACATCGGCTATCTGGCCGCGTTCCTGGGCGGTCTGCTCGCGCTGCTCAGCCCGTGCAGCGCGCTGCTGCTCCCGGCCTTCTTCGCGTACTCGATCGACTCCGCCTCCCGCCTCCTGGCCCGCACCGGCATCTTCTACGCGGGCCTGGCCACCACCCTGGTCCCGCTCGGCGCGGCGGGCTCGTACGCGGGCCGCCTCTTCTACGGCCACCGCGACCAGCTGGTCCTCTTCGGCGGCTGGCTGATCATCGCGCTCGGCGCCGCCCAGATCCTCGGCATGGGCTTCGCCAGCCGCCGTATGACCGAGCTGTCCGGCCGCATCCGCCCGACCACGGCCGCCTCGGTCTACGCGCTCGGCGCGGTCTACGGTCTGGCGGGCTTCTGCGCCGGGCCCATCCTGGGCAGCGTCCTGACGGTGGCGGCGGTCAGCGGCAGCCCGGCCTACGGCGGTCTGCTGCTCGCGGTGTACGCGCTGGGCATGGCGGCTCCGCTGTTCCTGCTGGCGCTGCTCTGGGAGCGCTTCGGGCTCGGCCGCCGCCGCTGGCTGCGCGGCCGGGCGGTGCGGCTCGGCCGCTTCGAGCTGCACACCACCTCGCTGCTCTCGGGCCTGTTCTTCATCGTCCTGGGCGGCCTGTTCCTTGCGTACGACGGGGCCACGGGCCTGCCCGGGCTGCTCGACGTCGACGACTCGTACGCGGCCGAGCAGTGGGCCCGCTCGCTCGGCGACACCGTCCCGGACTGGGCCCTGCTGGTGGGCGTGGTGGCGGTGGCCGGGCTTGTCCTCGGCGTACGCGGACGGCGCGGCCGGGAGCGCGCGCCGGAGTGAGGAACGCGGAAGGGCCCCGTCCGGTGGACGGGGCCCTTCTGTTGTGGCTGGGGCCGGGGTCGAACCGGCGACCTATCGCTTTTCAGGCGATCGCTCGTACCAACTGAGCTACCCAGCCACGCGGTTCACAAGTGAACCGCAGCGGTCCTGACGGGATTTGAACCCGCGGCCTCCACCTTGACAGGGTGGCGAGCACTCCAAACTGCTCCACAGGACCAAGCTATGTGCGAGCACTAGTCTCGCACACGGTAAAGCGTGCCCCCAACGGGATTCGAACCCGTGCTACCGCCTTGAAAGGGCGGCGTCCTGGGCCACTAGACGATGAGGGCTAAGGGCCCGCCTGGGCGCTTTGCAGCGCGTCGGGGACGTCAGAAGCATATGGGATCGGAGGAGCTATCGCCAAAACGGTTTCCCGGGGGCCGGTCGGCGGCCCCCGGCCCGGGCCGACCGGGGCGGGTCCGCGCCCCATGCGTGACAATGGCCGCGTGCTGGAGATGACGCGCGAGGAGTTCGAGGAACTGGTCGCCGAGGCGCTGGACCGCATCCCGCCGGAGCTGACGCGGCTGATGGACAACGTCGCCGTGTTCGTCGAGGACGAGCCCGCCCCCGACGACCCCGAGCTGCTCGGGCTCTACGAGGGGACTCCGCTCACCGACCGCGGCGAGTGGTACGCGGGCGTGCTCCCCGACCGGATCACCATCTACCGGGGTCCGGCCCTGCGGATGTGCGAGTCGCGCGAGGACGTGGTCGCCGAGACCGAGGTGACCGTCGTCCACGAGATCGCCCACCACTTCGGCATCGACGACGACCGGCTGCACGCCCTGGGCTACGGGTGAGCACGCCCGAGCGGCCGGAGGCGATCGACTCCGACGTCGACCTCCACGTTCCCGCCCAGCGCGCCGAGACGGCCGGGGGCGCGAAGTGGCCGGTGCTCGCGGTGATCTCGGCGGGCGGGGCGCTGGGGGCGAGCGCCCGGTACGGGCTCGCGCTGGCCTGGCCGGTGCGGGCCGGCGGCTTCCCGTGGTCGACGCTGCTGATCAACGTCCTGGGCTGCGCCCTCATCGGCGTCCTGATGCCGCTGATCAGCGAGGGCGGGCGGCGCGCTCACCATCTGGTGCGGCCGTTCCTCGGCGTCGGCGTGCTCGGCGGCTTCACCACCTTCTCGACGTACGCCGTGGAGGTCTCGCGGCTGCTCGCCCGCCAGCAGGCGGGGCTCGCGATGGCGTACGCGGCCGGGACGCTCCTGGGGGCGCTCGGCGCGGTGTGGGCGGCGGCGACAGTGACCCGGCGGATGCCGGCCGCGCGGGCCGGGGCGGAGTACGAGGTGCCGACGTCGTGACCTGGCTGCTCGTGATCCTGGGCGCGGCCGTCGGCGCGCCGCTGCGCTATCTGACGGACCGTGCGGTGCAGGCCCGCCACGACTCGGTGTTCCCCTGGGGAACGTTCGTCGTCAACGCGGCCGGGAGCCTGCTGCTCGGCGCGCTCACCGGCGCCGCCGCCGCCACGGACACGTACGCGCTGCTCGGCACCGGCCTGTGCGGCGCGCTGACCACGTACTCGACGTTCTCGTACGAGACGCTCCGACTGGCCGAGCGCGGCTGGAAGTTCCTCGCGGCGGCGAACGTGGCGGCCTCGGTGCTCGTCGGGCTCGGCGCGGTGTTCCTGGGGGCGGGGCTGACGGGCGGCACTCTGGCGTGACGCGGCACTCTGGCGTTACGCGACCGGGTCCCGCCGCGACCTGATCGGGTGGGGACCGGATTCGCCGTCACCGGACCACCCGTCGGAATCCCGTTCGTACGGGCGTGTCCCCGGCGGGGAAAAGGGAGTTGGGCAAGGAGACCCTGCCCCGCCCCGCGCCCCGGAGGCCGCCCGTGCGCCAGTTGTCCGCCCCCGTTCGTTTGGCCGTGACCGCGCTGGTCGTCGCGGCGTCGGCGGGCTGCATGAGTGTGAGCGACGACGGGAAGGCCCCCAAGCCGTCGGTCTCCGCCGGGCACCACGGGGCGGCGGCCGAGTCGGACGGGGTCGCCGCCGTCTCCGCCGGGGCCGGCAAGGGGCGGCCCGGCAAGCACGGCGGGAAGGCGTCCCCGGGGGCCTCGACGGCCCCGAGCCCGAGCGGGTCGGCGAGCGGTGCGGGCCCGGCCTCGCCCGGCGGGCGCCCCCGGCCGCAGAACCCGGCGCCCCCCGGCGGCACCGTGGGCGGCCCCTCCGCGCCCCCGCAGCAGCCCTCCCAGCCGCCCGCCTCGCCGACCCCGCCCGCGCCCCCGACGAGCCAGCCGCCGCCGGACCCGCCGGTGACCCCGAAGCCGGGCGACTCGCCGTCCGCCTCCCCGGCCGCCGACACCCGCACCACGGCCCTGCGCGACCTCGGCCAGGGCCCCGCCACCCGGACCGAGCCGGCGGCATCTCCGCAGGTGGGACCTGTCTAGAGGGGGTGTAGCGGACCCTGTGTGACGTGGATCGCAGGGAAGCGGTTTGCGCTCCCGTGGGGGGAGTGCGTATGGTGGTAGATCGTTTGATCCCATTGCCCGGCGCCGACACAGAAGAGCGCCGTGTGGCGCGTACTCTCCCTAACCGTGGCTGACCGCATTGAGGCGGTCGAATTGCGATTCACGGAGTTTGGGCGCGTGCCGAGACTCCGGAAGGTTTCGCATTTCGCATGTCCATTTCCAGTTCTGACCACGCCGTCATGCCCGAGAACGACGAGATCACCGAGATCGTCGTCGTCGACGAGGCCGTCGAGATCGTAGAGGCCGTCGAGGCCGAGATCACCGAGATCACCGAGGCCGACGAGGCCGCCGAGCCGACCGTCACCTTCTCGGACCTCGGTCTGCCCGAGGGCGTCGTGCGCAAGCTCGCCCAGAACGGCGTGACCAGCCCCTTCCCGATCCAGGCCGCGACCATCCCGGACGCCCTGGCCGGCAAGGACATCCTCGGCCGCGGCCGCACCGGCTCCGGCAAGACCCTCTCCTTCGGTCTGCCGACCCTGGCGCAGCTCGCCGGCGGCCACACCGAGAAGAAGAAGCCCCGCGCGATCATCCTCACGCCGACGCGTGAGCTCGCGATGCAGGTCGCGGACGCCCTCCAGCCGTACGGCGACGTGCTCGGCCTGAAGATGAAGGTCGTCTGCGGCGGCACCTCGATGAGCAACCAGATCTACGCCCTGGAGCGCGGCGTCGACGTCCTCGTCGCCACCCCGGGCCGACTGCGCGACCTCATCAACCGCGGCGCCTGCTCGCTCGCGAACGTCCAGGTCGCCGTCCTCGACGAGGCCGACCAGATGTCCGACCTGGGCTTCCTGCCCGAGGTCACCGAGCTGCTCGACCAGATCCCCGGCGGCGGCCAGCGCATGCTCTTCTCCGCCACCATGGAGAACGAGATCAGCACGCTGGTCAAGCGCTACCTGTCGAACCCCGTCACGCACGAGGTCGACAGCGCGCAGGGCAACGTCTCGACCATGACCCACCACGTCCTCGTCGTGAAGCCGAAGGACAAGGCGCCGGTCACGGCCGCGATCGCCGCCCGCAAGGGCCGCACGATCATCTTCGTCCGCACCCAGCTCGGCGCGGACCGCATCGCCGAGCAGCTGTGCGAGTCGGGCGTGAAGGCCGACGCGCTGCACGGCGGCATGACCCAGGGCGCGCGTACCCGAGTCCTTGAGGACTTCAAGAAGGGCTACGTCAACGCGCTCGTCGCCACCGACGTCGCCGCGCGCGGCATCCACGTCGACGGCATCGACCTGGTCCTCAACGTGGACCCGGCCGGCGACCACAAGGACTACCTGCACCGTTCGGGCCGTACCGCCCGGGCCGGCAAGTCCGGCGTCGTCGTGTCGCTGTCCCTGCCGCACCAGCGCCGCCAGATCTTCCGGCTGATGGAGGACGCGGGCGTCGACGCCTCGCGCCACATCATCCAGAGCGCCGGCGCCTTCGACCCCGAGGTCGCCGAGATCACCGGCGCCCGTTCGCTGACCGAGGTCCAGGCCGACTCCGCGAACAACGCCGCCAAGCAGGCCGAGCGCGAGGTCGCCGAGCTCACCAAGCAGCTGGAGCGTCTGACGCGCCGCGCCGGCGAGCTCCGCGAGGAGGCCGACCGCCTGGTCGCCCGCTCCGCCCGTGAGCGTGGCGAGGACCCGGAGGCCGCCGTCGCCGAGGTGGCCGAGGCCGCCGAGGCCGAGGTCGCCGCCGCCGTCGTGGCCGCCGAGCCGGTCACGCAGGAGCGCCCGGCGTACGACCGTGAGCGCCGTGACGACCGGGGCAGCTTCGACCGCCGCGAGCGTCGTGACGACCGCGGTGACCGTGGTGGCTTCCGCCGCGACGACCGTCCGTCCGGTGGCTTCAACCGCGACCGCAACGACCGTGGCTTCGAGCGCCGTGACGACAACCGTGGTGGCGGCTTCCGCCGCGACGACCGTCGTGACGACAACCGTGGCGGTGGCTTCCGCTCCGGTGGCGGCGACCGTCCGTCCGGTGGCTTCAACCGCGACCGCAACGACCGTCCCTCCGGCGGTGGCTTCCGCTCCGGTGGCGGCGACCGTCCGTCGGGCGGCTTCAACCGCGACCGCAACGACCGTCCCTCCGGCGGTGGCTTCCGCTCCGGTGGCGGCGACCGTCCGTCCGGTGGCTTCAACCGCGACCGCAACGACCGTGGCTTCGAGCGCCGTGACGACAACCGTGGTGGCGGCTTCAACCGTGACCGCAACGACCGTCCCGCCGGCGGTGGCTTCCGCTCCGGTGGCGGCGACCGCCCGTTCAACCGTGACCGCAACGACCGCCCCTCGGGCGGCTTCCGCTCCGGCGGCAGCAGCGACCGCCCGTACGGCCGCCGCGACGACCACCGTGGTGGCACCGGCACCGGCACGAACACCGGCTCCTTCGGTCGCCGTGACGACAAGCCGCGCTGGAAGCGCAACGACTGACGCTGAGTCCCAGTAGCGAGTGAAGGGCCCGTACGGCACCCACCAGGTGCGGTACGGGCCCTTCCGTTTCCCGGTGTCATCCCAAGTCCCCGTACATGTGGCTGCTGTTAAGGTCAAACCACTCGTATGGGGGGTTTCAGAGAGCCGGGGGGCTTTTCTGCGCATCGCTGCCGCGCGGCAACACCGCGCGCCGTGCGCCCTCCCATGCCTGAACGGCTTCGGGAGCATCAACTTGAGACGTAGCACACTCGTACGGAACGCGATCGCCGCAGTCACCGCGCTCGGCATCGCGGCCGCCGTCGCCCCGCTGGCCACGGCGCCGGCCTTCGCGGCGGACACACCGGCGGAACTCACCGTTCCCGCCGAACGCACGCCCGACTACAACGCGACCGTGATCAACGGCGCGGGCGAGACCGGCTATCTGTCCGGCTGGGCCCAGGCCGGGTTCAACTGGACCTCGTACGCGGACGGCTCCACCGCGCCGGTCGTCATGCCGCAGGGCATGACCACCGCATGGGGCACCGGCACGGACACCCTCGTCCTCACCGGCAAGGACGACACCGCGGTAGTCCAGCGGAACATGAAGGACGGCTCGGAGCGGACCCTGCCGCTGCCCAAGGGCCAGCGGTTCGCGGGGACCTTCGGGGATGTCGTGGTCACCGACGGCGTACTCGGCATGAGCCTGCTGTACTGGGAGGACGGCAAGGTCCAGGAGAAGGCGGTCGGCGGGGGCGGCCAGCTCCACTCGCTCTACCAGGGCAACAAGGACGGGATGTTCGTCCAGAAGGACCTGTCCGGCATGACCATGATCTGCTGGCTCGGCCGTGACGGGATCGCCCGCTCCACCCACCTCCAGGCGGAGCAGTTCGACAACGGCAAGATCGAGGTCGGCGGCGACCGCGCGGTCCAGTGGACCAAGGACGGCAAGGCCACGGTCTGGAAGACCTCGGACTTCTGGGCGTCCACGGACCAGCTGACGATCCCCGGGTACGAGAACTCGCAGCTGCTCGGCGCGGTCGGCGACAACGTCCTGGTGGCGCGCAGCGTCTCCACCGGCGGCCAGGAGCGGTACTCCTCGCTCAACTACCGCGTGGTCGCCGTGCCGCTCAAGGGCGGCCCCGAGCGGGTCGTCCTGGAGAAGGCGACCGCGATGGCCCGCTTCAAGGCCGACGGCACGATGCTGATCGGCGCGGTGGTCGACGGCCACCAGGGCGTGTACGCGGTGGGCTCCTCGCTGGAGGTCACCAAGGTCCGCGAGTCGCCCGCCCTCGCGTCGGTGCCCACGGCGCTCACCCTGGCGCAGGGCCGGCTGAACACGGTGGACCGGGTGCCGGGCGAGGACGGCCCGAGCACGCGGCTGCGCGGCATCGACCTGTCGGTCACGGGCCCGCTGACAGCCGGTGAGCGCACCGACCGGGGCGCGGACGCCCAGGACTTCCCGGCGTCCCCTGCGGGCGGCACCCCGGCCATCCAGGCCACCGGAGACGGGCGCCTGGTGTACCGGCTCGCCGACGGCACGGTGAAGGTCCTCGACGAGGGCGGCAAGCTGCCCGCGCGCACGCTGGGCGTGAAGGCGGACGAGCTGCGCGTGTCGGGGCGCTACGCGGCGACGCGCAAGCAGGGCGACTCCGTGCGCGTCACCGACCTCGACACGGGCGCGGTCGTCTACACGGGCACCGGATCCTCCGCGTTCGCCCTCTCGGGCAGCACCCTGTGGACCGGCAGCGAGCCGGGCGACGCGCAGGCGGTCGACGTCCGTACGGGGAAGGCCCTGGGCAAGCGGATCACCGTCCCCTGCCTGATGACGTCCCTCCAGGCGCAGGGCGGCGACGTCTACTGGGAGTGCGACCGGGACAAGTCCGGGGTGTACGACACGGCGGCCGGAAAGAACACCGACCTGCCCGCCCACCAGGGCGCCCTGCTCGGTGACGGCTATGTCGCCTGGCAGAAGGACGGCGAGCTGAGCGTCACGGACCTGCACGGCGGGACCGGCACGCACAAGGTCGGCAAGCCCGCCGTGGCGAAGCCCGGCCAGGGCTGGACCGTCGACCGCTTCGGCGGCGCGGTGGCGTACGTGGACGCGCAGGGCGACACGCATGTGGCGCCGTCCGGGGTCCAGAGCGCTCCCGTACGCGCGCTGGACGAGGACTTCCCGGCGACGGTCGACGCCAAGTCGGCGGCGCGGACGGTCCGTTGGTGGGCCTCGAAGCCGCTGGTCTCCTGGGAGATCGACCTGGTGGACCTGGCGACGCGGAACACGGTCCGCACCGCCACGGGCACCGAGACGCGTGGCCCGGTGCGGCTGGACTGGGACGGCAAGGACTCCTCCGGCAAGGACCTGCCGGGCGGGAAGTACGCCTGGAACGTGACGGCGGTCCCCGCAGACGGTGGCCCGGACCAGACGTTCACCACCCCGTTCGAGGTGAAGGGCAGCACCGCTCCGGCCCCGCGCGACTACGTGGGCGCCGACGGCCTGGGCGACCTGCTCGCCGTCACTCCCGCCGGGGTCGCGGACTTCCGCGCGGGCGCCGACGGCAAGGTCGACGCGAAGGTGTCGGGCAGCGGCTGGACGGGCGCGAACGAGGTGTCGGCCGCGGTTCCGTTCGACGACGTGGACGGCGACGGCAAGAACGACGTCCTGGTCCGTCTGACGAGCGGCGAGCTCCGCGCGTACAAGCCGGCGGGCAAGGCCCTGACGCCGTCTACCCCGTACGCGAAGATCGGCTCGGGCTGGAACGCCTTCGACGCGCTGACGTCCCCGGGCGACACGACGGGCGACGGCCGGGCGGACCTGCTCGCCCGCGAGGCGTCCACCGGCGACCTCTACCTCTACGAGGCGAACGGCGCGGGCAACTTCAAGGCCCGCGTGAAGATCGGCAGCGGCTTCAAGAACTACCTGCCGGCGTCGGGTGCGGGTGACCTGAACGGCGACGGCAACGCCGACCTCCTGGCCCGCGACTCCTCCGGCGTGCTGTGGCTGTACCCGAGCGCGGGCAACGGCACCCTCGCCACCCGTGTGAAGATCGGCGGCGGCTGGCAGGCCTACAACGCGCTGGTCGGTGCGGGTGACCTGAACGGTGACGGCAAGCCGGACCTGCTGGCGCGCGGCACGGACGGCGTCCTGTGGTCGTACGCGGGCGACGGCAAGGGCAACTTCGGCGGCCGGGTGAAGGTCGGCGGGGGCTGGCAGATGTACAAGTTCCTGTTCTAATACGCGGCCCCAGGGCTCACCCTCTGGGCCGTTTTTTGGCCAACAGTTGGCGCATGTCATGCCCCCGGCGAGGGAATCGCTGGGGGCATGACAAGTGACGCGAGTACGAATCCGGACGCCCACGGGGCTCCGGACGGTCTCGGTCCGGCGGGCGGCGACGCGGTGCGCGGGAGTGGCAACGGCGCGGCGACGTCCGACGAAGAGCGGCTGGCGCAGCTCGGCTACACCCAGGTGCTGGCCCGCCGGATGTCCGGCTTCGCCAACTACGCCGTCTCGTTCACCATCATCTCGGTGCTCTCCGGCTGTCTGACGATGTACGCGTTCGGCATGAACACCGGCGGCCCGGCCCTGATCACCTGGGGCTGGGTCGGGGTGGGCCTGATGACGCTGCTCGTCGGCCTGTCGATGGCCGAGATCTGCTCGGCGTACCCGACGTCGGCGGGCCTGTACTTCTGGGCGCACCGGCTGGCGCCGGAGCGGAGCGCGGCGGCCTGGGCCTGGTTCACGGGCTGGTTCAACGTGCTCGGCCAGGTCGCGGTGACAGCCGGGATCGACTTCGGTGCGGCGTCGTTCCTGGGCGCGTACCTCAACCTGCAGTGGGACTTCGAGGTCACACCGGGCCGCACGATCGCCCTCTTCGCGGCGATCCTGATCCTCCACGGCCTCCTGAACACCTTCGGCGTCCGGATCGTGGCGATCCTCAACAGCGTCAGCGTGTGGTGGCACGTGTTCGGGGTCGCGGTGATCGTAGGGGCGTTGGCCTTCACCCCAGACCACCATCGATCGACGACGTTCGTCTTCACCCACTACGTGAACAACACGGGCTGGGGCAGCGGCTTCTACGTCGTCCTGATCGGCCTGCTGATGGCCCAGTACACCTTCACCGGCTACGACGCCTCCGCGCACATGACGGAGGAGACCCACGACGCCTCGACGGCGGGTCCGCGCGGGATCGTGCGCTCGATCTGGACGTCGTGGATAGCGGGCTTCGTGCTGCTGCTCGGCTTCACGTACGCCATCCAGTCGTACGACGACGAGCTCGGCTCGGCGACCGGCGCGCCGCCCGCCCAGATCCTCCTGGACGCCCTCGGCGCGACGACGGGCAAGCTGCTCCTGCTGGTGGTGATCGGGGCGCAGCTGTTCTGCGGGATGGCGTCCGTGACCGCCAACTCCCGGATGATCTACGCCTTTTCGCGCGACGGCGCGCTCCCGTTCTCACACGTCTGGCACACGGTGAGCCCCCGCACCCGCACGCCTGTGGCGGCGGTCTGGCTGGCGACGTCGGGCGCCCTGGCGCTCGGCCTCCCGTATCTGATCAATGTGACGGCGTACGCGGCGGTGACGTCGATCGCGGTGATCGGCCTGTACATCGCGTACGTCATCCCCACGCTGCTGCGGCTGCTGAAGGGCGACGCGTTCGAGCCCGGCCCCTGGCACCTGGGCCGCTGGTCCCGCCCGGTCGGCGTGGCGGCGGTGGCCTGGGTGGCGCTGATCACGGTCCTGTTCATGCTGCCCCAGCTGTCCCCGGTGACCTGGAAGAACTTCAACTACGCCCCGGTCGCGGTCCTGGTGGTCCTCGGCTTCGCGGCGGTGTGGTGGGCGGTGTCGGCCCGCCACTGGTTCCTCCGCCGGACGCCCACGCCCGCGGTCACCGGGCCCCGATGACCTGCGCATCCGCTCCCCGCTGACCGCCGAATGGGCCCCGCCGGGCCCGGAAGCCGATACCCGATCGGCTGCCGGGCCCTGTCGGGCTATGCTGCGGGGGTGCGGTATGCCAGGGGCCATTAGCTCAATTGGCAGAGCAGCGGACTTTTAATCCGTTGGTTGTCGGTTCGAGTCCGACATGGCCTACGCCATCGCCCCCAGCTCAGAGGTAGTTCGAGCTGGGGGCGATTCCGTTTTGTGCCGGTCCCAGGATCGCTGGCTGGCTCGTGGCTGGCCCGAGAGTGCGGCGATCATGCTTCCCGAGGCGCAGTGGGCGTGCAGCGGCCCCAGCCGGACCGGCGTCCCGCTGGGGCCGTCTCCCCTGGGGGTGGGGAGCGGGCGGCCGCCTCGCAAGGGCCGGTGGCATTGACGGGTGCCGCCGGCCGATCCGCCCGCCTGGGTCCTCACCCGCCGCCGGGCCATCGGAGAACGCATCCGCGCCGCCCGACTCTGGGCCGACGTGACCCAGGAAGGGCTCGCGGAGCGCGTCGGCGTCGACCGGCAAACGATCAACCGCGGCGAGCAGGGGCATCACGCCGCCCACATCGACAACCTCGCGGGAACGTCGAACACCGCGTCCAGGCCGCCCTCATCGCCGAACGGGCGGGGCTGGTTCCCCCGGGGGACGCGTAGGGCTCCGCAAAAAAACACGCCCGGCGCCGTGGATCCGCCCGAGAGGGGCGGGCTCCACGGCGCCGGGCGTTCAACTCCGGCCCGCATGCCGGAGCTGGCCGGAGACGGGGGAATGTTGCTCTCCGGCGCGCCGCGGGCGGCCGGTGTCGAGGACGCGACGTGTTGGCGATTGTCGACACCGGCCGCTGATTCGGGTACGTGTACGCCGGCCGTCCCCGCGGCACAGGGACAGCCGTCGCGTCCCGGGTGAGGGGGCGGGATGCGGCGTCCGGAGAAGGACACCAAGCAACCGCTTTCACCTGGGCCGATACGTACGAGACCCGTGAGGGCTTCGTGCGGAACATTCTGGAGGGGTACCCCGCCCCCTTTCCAGGGGGCTGAATTGCAGATAATGATCCAGCCATCAACATTCAGCCCCGGCCCCTCCGGGCAGCAGCGTTCCTGAACAGGAGATCGCCCGCCGCGACGACAGCCGTTCGTCCCCGTCCCCCCGTGAACGAAGGTCTCGTTTTGCCGCTCGCCGCCCGTGACCGCGTGTCCCTCAAGACGCTCCTCCAGGAGCGGCGCGCCGCCATCCACCCGGAGTCCGCCGGGTTTCCGCCGCGTCAGGCGGGGCCGGGCCGACGGGTCGCCGGGCTCAGCCAGGAGCAGATGGACATCCTCCTTGAGCGCACCCCGGGTACGTACAACCGGTTTGAGAACGGGCAGCTGAACCCCACTGCCGAGTTCCTGACCAATGTGGCCCGCACCCTGCGTCTCAACGAGCAGGAATGGACGTTCCTTTGGCGGCTCACCCGGCGCGAGTACCCGCCGTACACCCTGCACCGCGACTCCGGGATGTCGGTCCCCGGGGTCTGGCAGCGGGTCGTCGAGCAGATCGACGGGGCGATGGCCTACATCACCGACGCCGCCTGGAACCTGCTCGCCCACAACGGGGAGTTCGCCGCGCTCTTCCCTCGGGGTGAGGTTCCGGCCAACACCATGCGGTGGATGACCCTCGACCCCGAGGCGCGCGAGGACGTACTGACGGACTGGGCGGACCGGTGGGCCCCCATGGTGCTGCCGCAGCTGCGGCACGGGGTCGAAATGCGGCCCAACCACGTGGAGTTGCGGCGCCTTGAGGCCGAGGTGCAGGCCGACCCCGTCGCCGGGCCGCTCTACCGGGAGACCGGGGCGACCCCGATCCCGTACCCCGACGGCTCCGAACGGCCCATCCGGCACAGCGAGTTGGGGCCCGGCTGGGTCACCACCTGCGTGGCCGAGCCGGTCACCTCGCCGGGGGCCCGGGTGATGCTGCTCCTCTACACCCCGGGGGCGTCGCTCGTGAGCCGTCACCCGGTGCTGAGCGCGCCGTTGACGAGCTGAGCGTACGACCGGCGTGCCCCAGGGCGGGGCAGTACGCGGAACGACTCCCTCCGGCTGAGCTCTGTTCGAATTCCCAGGAACGAATTCCAGCCGCCTCAAGTAGGTTGAGGATTCGCTCGTCGGCCACCCGAGGGAGCCCACTCGTGCCCGCTCACATAGCCCTCCCCGCCATAGTTCTGCCGGACCACCTCATCGCCACGGATGAGATCTGCGCAGACATCCGGCGTGCCAACCCCGATCGGCCGCGGCTGGAGGCGCACCTGCGAATAGCCCGGGCGACCACCGTCCGCACCCGCCGGTTCACCCGCCCCCTCGACTCCCCGACCGTGGCCGGAAATGCCACCATCGAGGAGCGGAACAGGGCGGCGTACGAGGACGCGCTGCGGCTCGCGGTCCGCTCCGGGCGACAGGCCCTGGCCCACGCCGGCCTCGCCGCCGACGACATCGACTGCCTCATCACCAGCCACACCACCTCCTGGACCGTGCCGTCCCTCGACGTCGCCCTCGTCCGGGAGCTGGGCCTGCGGCCGGACGTGCGGCGCTTCCCCATGGGGACCGTCGGCTGCGCGGGCGGCGCGCAGGGCCTGGTCCGGGCGCACCAGGACATCGCCGCGCACCCGGGCTCCCACGTCCTGGTCGTCGTCTCCGAGTGCCTGTCGACGGCCACGTACAACCACACCGACACCAGCCGGGAGTCGATGATCTACAAGGTGCTCTTCGGGGACGGCTCGGGCGCGGTCGTCGTCTCGGACAGCCCGGCCTGGAGCGGGCCCAGCTTCGTCATCGAGGACACCTTCGAGTACGTCCTGCCCGACAGCATCGACCGCTACCAGGGCCGCCTCTCGGGGGCCGGGCTGCACTTCGACTCCACGGCCGCCGCCACCGCCGCCCTCAACGACAGCCTTCCGGCGGTACGCAAATGGCTCGGCGGCAGCGGCCCGGCCCTCCGGTTCGCGGTCGTCCACCCGGGCGGGCCCCGGGTCCTGGAGGACGCGGCGGCCGGGTTCGGCCTGGACGGCGACCGCGACCACGGAGATCTGCGGCACGCCTGGGCGAGCCTGGCCACCAACGGGAACCTGGGCGGCTCCGCCGTCCTCGACGTGCTGGCCCGCACCTTCGGGCAGGCCCCCGGCGACCGCCAGCCGGGCCTGATCATCGGCTTCGGCCCGGGGTTCGTGCTGGCCGCCTCGCGGGGCCACTGGTCGGCGTGAGCGGAGGGTCCCGGGGGCGGTCCCGCGTCAACCGGTACGGAGCACCGCCCCGCATGCCGTACAGTTGTGTTTACCGACGCGGGGTGGAGCAGCTCGGTAGCTCGCTGGGCTCATAACCCAGAGGTCGCAGGTTCAAATCCTGTCCCCGCTACTGAAGTCCTTGGGCCCGGCACATGAGAATGTGCCGGGCCTTCGGCATTCCCCGGGCTCCCGGCCCGAGGGCTTCGGCATCCCCGGGCCCCGCCCTATGGCTTCGGCTCTCCCAGGGCCGACGCCCACCCCGTGCGCCCGCCCGGCTGTCCCTCCGGCGCCAGCTCCGCCGCCAGGAACCGGCGGTATTCCAGGCCCAGGCCCTCGTACAGGCGTATCGCCGCGCGGTTGGCGCCCTCCACCATCAGGGCCGCCGTCCCGTGCACGGCCAGCGCCTCGGCGAGCACCTTGGCGACGACCGTACGGGCCAGGCCCCGGCCCCGTGCCGACGGGTGCACGGCGACGCCCGCGAGCAGCCCGACCTCGGGGGACGGCCAGGCGAGCGCGGCGACGGCGGTGAGGCGGCCCGCGTCGTCCCGGGTGCCCGCCCACCGCTCGACGCCCGGCGCGCCCGGCACCGCGTACGAGCCGGGGAAGGCCTCGGCGAGCAGCGCGGTGATCTCCGCCGCGTCGTCGTCCGCCAGCCACCGCGCCTTGCCCTCGTCCGCCGCGCCTGCCTCGGCGGACGACAGGGGGCGCGTACGGCTCATCCAGCCGAAGGCTGCCACCGGACGCAGGCCCGGCAGCGCCTCCACCAGCGCGTGGACGGTCGCCTCGTCGCCGAGCGGGCGGTAGCCCGGGCCGGTCTCGGCGAGCACCCCGGCCACCAGCGGGGCCAGCGATCCGACGGGCCCCGAGACGGCCAGCCGGTCGTGGCGGGACAGATCGGGGACGGCGACGGCGAAGGCGCGGCCGTCCCCGCTCGCCCAGGCGCGGGCGCGGGAGGCCCCGGTCAGGCCCTGGGCGGCCCACAGCAGCGGCGGGTCGCAGGGCAGGGCGGCGGGCGAGCGAAGTTCGTGCATGGGCCACGAGCCTGCGCTTGACCTTTACGCAACGTCAAGTTCTAGCGTGAAGGACATGAAGGGCACGGAGTGGTCCGCCAAGGAGTGGTCGATCCAGGAGATCGCCCGCAGGGCCGGGACGACCAGCCGCACGCTGCGGCACTACGGCGAGCTCGGCCTGCTGGAGCCCAGCCGCGTCGGAGCCAACGGCTACCGCTACTACGACCAGGACGCCCTGGTCAGGCTGCAGCGGATCCTGCTGCTGCGCGGGCTCGGGCTCTCGCTGCCGGTCATCGCCGAGGTGCTGGAGGGCGAGCGCGACACCGCCGCCGCCCTGCGTACGCATCTGGGGCTGCTTGAGCAGGAGCGGGCGCGGATCGGACGGCAGATCGCGTCGGTGGCCACCACGCTGCGCAAGACCGAGAGGGGAGAGGAACTGATGGCCGAGGAAGTGCTCGACGGCTTCGATCACACGCGGTACGAGGAGGAGGTGACCCGGCGCTGGGGCCGCGAGGCGTACGCCGAGGGCGACCGCTCATGGCGCTCGCTCACCGAGGAGCAGCGCACGGCGTTCCTCGAACAGCACGAGGACATCGCCCGCGACTGGGGCCGGGCGCACGCGGAAGGGCTCGCAGCCGACGGCGGGGCGGCGCAGGACATCGCCCGCCGCCATGTCGCCTGGCTGTCCACGACGATGCCGGTGACCAGGGCTTACGTCATCGGCCTCGGGCAGATGTACGTCGACGACCCGCGCTTCGGCGCCCACTACGACCGGCACGGCGAGGGCACCGCCGTCCTCGTCCGGGACGCCCTGAAGGTGTATGCCGGACGGCACCTCACCGACTGAGGGGTATACGTACAGTAGTCTCGCGTGTGCTATGCGCGAGCATGTGGCGGGACTGCTGCGAGCGGCGACGCGGCGGAAGGTGCCGGCCGTGCCGCTGTTCATCGGCCTGTGCGCGCTGCTGATGTGTCTGTCGCTGCCCCTGTCGCTGCCCCTGTCGCCCCCCGCGCCCTGGGTGACCGCGCCCCCGTACACGAAGGGCGGCGTCCCCTCCGTGCACGGCGACCCGGCGGCCCGGCGGCACGCCCGGGGGACCTGTGTACGGGGCCGGGCCGGGCCCCGCCGATGCCGGGCCCGGCTGATCGCCACGGGCGCCGACCGGCACTGAGGCCGCACCCGGTTGGCCGAGGTGGGCTCGCCGCGTGCGGCGGAGCCGGGCACCCTGGGTGGGGCGCGGAACGTCGGCGGCCCTGCGGACGGGCAGGAGACCACAGGTGCGGCAGCGATCGGACGGCGGCGGCCGGGAGGGCTCCCGGCGCCTCGGCCTGGTGCGCGTCCTGCCCGCGCTGCTCCTGGTCGCCGGGGTCGTTCTCGACGCGGCGACGCCGCCCGATCTGACCGCCGCCGCCCTCTTCGCGGCCGCGCCGCTGATCGCGGCCCCGTTCTTCGGGCCGGCCGGCACCGCCGTCGCGGGCGCCTCGGCGGTCGGGGCGGTGCTGCTCACGGAGTATCTGCACGACGTCCCCAGCACGGGCGAGGCGGTCAGCGAGCTGTTCACCGTCACCACCGTCGGCGTTCTCGCCCTCTTCACCAACCGCATGCTGCGCCGCAGCGGCGAACGCCTCGCCTCGGCCCGGGTCATCGCGGAGACCGCCCAGCGCGCCGTGCTGCCGACGCCCGCCGAGCGCATCGGGGGCCTCCAGGTGGCCGCGCGGTACGAGGCGGCCCAGGCCGGCGCCTTCATCGGCGGGGACCTCTTCGCCGTCCAGGACACGCCGTACGGGGTGCGCCTGGTCGTCGGGGACGTGCGGGGCAAGGGCCTGGAGGCGGTGGAGGCGGTGGCCGTGGTCATCGGGGCGTTCCGGGAGGCGGCCGAGCAGGAGTCGACCCTGGAGGCCGTGGCCGGGCGCCTGGAGCGCGCGCTGACCCGGGAGGGCACCCGGCGCGACGGCCTGGACGCCGTCGAGGGGTTCACCACGGCCGTGCTCGCCGAGATCCCGCGCGGCGCCGGGGCCGTGCGGCTGGTGAACCGGGGCCACCCCGAGCCGCTGCTGCTCCACGCCGACGGGGCCCTGGACGCGCTCACCCCGTCCGACCCCGCGCTGCCGCTGGGGATGGCGGACCTGGGGGTGTGGCCGGACCGGGCGGACGCGTACCCCTTCCCGGCCGGGGCGACGCTGCTCTTCTACACCGACGGCCTCTCCGAGGCTCGCTCGGTGGAGCCGCCGGGGGTCTTCTACGACCCGCACGAGCGGCTGCGCGGCCGCATCTTCCCGGGGCCCGACGGGGTCCTGGACGCGCTGATCGACGATGTGCGCAGACATACGGGCGGGGGCGCGAACGACGACATGGCGCTGCTCGCGGTGGGGCGGCCGGGGGTGCGGCAGCCGGAGCGGCGGCGGACGATGCCCGTGGTGCCGTGACGTTGTGTAGCCGAACAACCCCCCTGTGCATAACAACTGACACACCGTCAACTGTTGTCCCCGACGATCAGGGGGAACTGCTTGGAATCCGGTCCCCCTGTCTATTAACGTTCGATAACGCAGCGCGGTCGTCCCAGCCGTCGCAGAGGCGGCACCGTGCGCACGCGCCGAATCCCGAAAGGGAACCGGGGAACCACCAACTTGGGGTGAATCGGGCACCTTTGTACCTTCGAAGAGGTGCCCGTAGGAGACCTTCCTGCTCCGAACCCGTCAGCTAACCCGGTAGGCGAGAAGGAAGGAAAGGAGCGCCCCCGTGGCGTCCAACGAGCCTGCCCTCGGCACCCAGCCGGTTCCCCCTGTCTCCCTGTACGGGACCGCGCCCGGTGACACCGAGGTGTGGGAGGAGTGGAACCCCACCGAGGAATCGGTCGCCTCCGTGCGCGGCCGGCACCGCGTCGCCAAGCAGCGCGGCGGGCTCGCCCGCAGCTCCACCGTCCTCGGCGTAGGCGTCATCGCGGCCGTCGGCGCGGGCGGCATGGCCAGCGCGCAGAGCAAGCCGCCGGTCTCCATATCCCTGCCCGACTCGGTCGCGGACAACCTCCCCGACGTCAAGTCCCTGCCGGGCGTGGGCACGCTGATCTCCGACATCGCGGGCGACGAGAAGCCCGACGCCTCCCCGGCCGCCCAGGCCGACAGAGCCGTCGCGAGCGCCCCCCTCACCATGGCGGGCGTCTCCCGGGCCGACGCCGAGCAGGGCGCCACCGGCGCCGGCGAGGCCCTGCGCGCCCGTATCCTCCAGCAGGCCGAGCAGCAGCAGAACGACGCCGAGGCCGAGGCGAAGGCGGTCGCCGAGAAGGCCGCGTCCCAGCAGGCGGCGGCCGAGGCGAAGGCCGCCCAGAGCGCCGCGGCGCAGAAGGCGGCGGCCGCGAAGAAGGCCGCCGAGGAGGCCGCCGCGAAGAAGGCGGAGGAGGAGCGCCTGGCCGAGCTCGCCAAGAGCTTCTCGCTCCCGGTCGCCTCGTACACGATCACCTCGACGTTCGGCGAGGCCGGCTCGATGTGGTCCTCCGGCCACCACACCGGCCTCGACTTCGCCGCTCCCACCGGCACCCCGCTCAAGGCGATACACGGCGGCACGGTCAAGTCGGCGGGCTGGTCCGGCTCGTACGGCTACCGCACGGTCATCGAGCTGGAGGACGGCTCGGAGCTCTGGTACTGCCACCAGTCCTCGATCGCGGTCAGCGCGGGCCAGAAGGTGACGACCGGCGAGACGATCGGCCGCGTCGGCGCCACCGGCAACGTGACGGGCCCGCATCTGCACCTGGAGGTGCACACCCCGGGCGGCACGGGCATCGACCCGATGGCGTGGCTGCAGTCGAAGGGCCTCAACCCGTAGGGCGTGCTCGCCGTGGGCGGAGGCGTGGGCGGAGGCGTGGGCGGATGCCCAGAAGGGGGCGCAGGTGGGGGCGCGGAATAGCCGCGCACCGCCCGCCCGTTCACCCTCTATGACCTCTCTGCGCCCCCTGGGCGCCTCCGACCTCTCCGTCTTCCCGCTCGCCCTCGGCGGCAACGTCTTCGGCTGGACCGCCGACGAGGCCGCGTCGTTCGCGGTGCTCGACGCGTACACCGAGGCGGGCGGCAACTTCGTGGACACGGCCGACACGTACTCGTCCTGGATCCCCGGCAACGAGGGCGGCGAGTCCGAGAAGATCATCGGCAAGTGGCTGGCGGCGCGCGGCAACCGCGCGGACGTCGTCGTCGCCACGAAGGTGGGCGCGCACCCCGGGTTCAAGGGGCTCGCGGCCCCCACCATCAAGGCAGCCGCCGAGGCCTCGCTGCGCCGGCTGGGCACCGACTACATCGACCTGTACTACACGCACTTCGACGACGAGTCCGTCCCGGTCGAGGAGATCGTCACCGCCCTCGACCAGCTGGTTCAGGACGGCAAGGTGCGCGCCGTCGCCGCCTCCAACATCTCCCCGGAGCGGCTCCGGGACTCGCTGGACTTCTCCGACCGCGAGGGCCTGGCCAAGTACGTCGCCCTCCAGCCGCACTACAACCTGGTCTCGCGCGGCACCTACGAGGGCCGCCTCCAGGACACCGCCGCCCGCTCGGGCCTGGCCGCGGTCCCCTACTTCTCGCTCGCCGCCGGGTTCCTCACCGGCAAGTACCGCCCGGGCCACAACGTGCAGAGCGCGCGGGCCGGGAGCGCCGCCAAGCACCTGGAGACCGACCGGGGCGCGAAGGTGCTGGCCGCGCTCGACCGCGTCGCGCAGGCGCACGGCGCCGAGCCCGCGAGCGTCGCGCTCGCCTGGCTCGCCGCCCAGCCGACCGTGGTCGCCCCGATCGCCTCGGCCCGTACGGTCGAGCAGCTGCCCGCGCTCCTCGCGGTCGCGGACCTGGAGCTCACGGACGCGGAGCTGAGCGAGCTCAAGACCGCCTCGGCGTAGCTCCCGGCGAGCCCGGGGCTTCCAGCGCTTCCAGCGCTTTCAGCGCAGATAGGGGTTGTACGGGGAGGACTGGTTGTACCCGTAAGGAGTCTGCTGTCCGTAAGGAGTCTGCTGTCCGTACGGCGCCTGGTGTCCGTACGGGTACGGCTGGGCCGGGATCCAGATGCGGCCCGCCGCGCCCGCCGCGTAGTGCAGCGCGGGCCCGGCCACCTCCCTGCGCTCCCACAGGTGGTGCAGCAGCTCCTGCTCGCGGGCCGTGAAGTCCGGGCCGGCCTGGGCGCGGCGGGCCCGGCGGCGCAGGAACGCGAGGGCCGTCGCGAACGCCTCGTACTCTGCGACCGTCCGCGCCGCCCGCCTGCCCCCGTAGGTGCGGTGCGCGAAGTCCCGGGCCATCGAGCGGGCCCGCATCGAGGAGAGCGCGAGCGGTTCGGCGGCGCCCAGCCAGCCCGCCGCCGCGTACGCGGGCAGCTCGGCCGCGACCGTGCGCAGCTCCCGCTGGCGGCTCCAGACCGCCAGCCAGGTGAGCAGGCCGAAGACGGGGACCATGAACGCGGCGTAGACGAGGTAGAAGCCGTACGTCCCGAACGACGACGAGCCGTTCCACAGCGCGTGCATCCCCATCGCGGACAGCAGGCCTAGCAGCGGCAGGCCGATGCGCCGCCAGCGGCGGCCCGGCGCCGCGAGCGCCGCCGCCCCGAAGCCGATGCCGGTGCACACCGTGAACAGCGGGTGCGCGAACGGCGACATCACGATCCGTACGAAGAACGTCGCCGCGGTCGTCGAGGAGAGGCCCGCGGTGTGGCTGACCTGGTCCTCGCCGAAGGCGTTGCCCAGATAGAGGATGTTCTCGGTGAAGGCGAAGCCGGTCGCGGTGAAGCCCGCGACGACGACGCCGTCGACTATCCCCTTGAAGTCCCTTCTTCGGAACAGGAAGAGCAGCAGCACGGCCGCCGCCTTGGCGCTCTCCTCGACGATGGGCGCGATGACGGTCGCACCGAGGTGGTCGGCGGAGGACGGGTCGGCGGTCGCGGTGGCTATCCACTTGGTCGCGAACGAGTTGGCGATGATCGCCACCAGCGCGGCGGCGCACGCGCCCCAGGCGAAGGCGAACAGCAGGTTGCGCCACGGGCCCGGATCCACCCGGTCGAGCCAGCGGAACGCGGTGCCGAGCAGCGGCACGGGCAGCACGGCCAGCGCGAGCCCCACCAGGAACCCCTCGGTGCCGGTCTGCTCCCGCACGATCGCGAGGATGACCAGACCGCACAGGGCGAGCAGGGTGATCAGCGCGCCGGCCCGGACGGCCTTGGAGCGCCAGAAGTCGCGCCGCGGCCGGTAGCGCCACTTGGCGCGCTCCGGCACGGCGTCGAACCGCGGCTCGGCGCCGCGCTCCGGGACGGGCTGGAGCGGGCCCGGCGGCTGGCGTTGCGGAAGCGACTCGGACGACACCAGACGACCCTAACGAGGGGTACGGACAATCCGCGACGGTGCGTGGGGTCGGCCGTCAGGCGGACGGCAGCTCGGCCACGCGGGTGAAGAGCAGGTCGTGCACCACATGGCCCTTGTCGAGGCCCTGTCCCTCGAAGCGCGTGAGTGGCCGGAACGCGGGCCTCGGCGCGTAGCCGCCGTCCGGCTGGGTGTTCTCGAACGCGGGGTGCGCGTCGAGCACCTCCAGCATCTGCTCGGCGTACGGCTCCCAGTCGGTGGCGCAGTGCAGTACGGCGCCGGGCTTGAGCCGGGGTGCGGCCAGCGTGAGGAAGTCGGGCTGGATGATGCGGCGCTTGTGGTGGCGCTTCTTGGGCCAGGGGTCCGGGAAGTAGACGCGCAGCCCGTCCAGCGAATCCGGCTCCAGCATCTCGCGCAGCAGGATGACCGCGTCGCCGTTGCCGACGCGGACGTTGGTGAGGCCGCCGCGCTCGGCGAGGCCGAGGAGGTTGCCCTGGCCGGGGGTGTGCACGTCGACGGCGAGGATGCCGGTGCCGGGGTCGGCGGCGGCCATCTCGGCGGTCGCCTCGCCCATCCCGAAGCCGATCTCCAGGACGACGGGCAGCCCGTCGAACATCTCCTTCAGGTCGAGCTTGCCGCGCCCGTCGATATCGAGCCCCCACAGGGGCCACAGCCGCTCCAGATACTCGCCCTGGCCGGTGGTCACCCGGCTGCGGCGCGGCTGGAAACTGCGGATCCGCCGCTCGTGGTGCGATCCGGCGGGATCGGCGACGGGACCCCCGGGAAACCGGGGCTCGCCCTTGGGGCGACGGGCGGAGGCGGCGGGCTGCTCAGACACAATTACCGGATTCTACGTGCCCGGCCCCCGGGCCCGCCCGCTCACACCCGCGCCGCCCCCAGCACCTCCAGTGCCCGCCGGGCCACCTCGCGGCCGATCGGCAGGGACGCCGTCGCCGCCGGGGACGGGGCGTTCAGGACGTGGATCGTGCGGGGGGCCTCGCGGATGAGGAAGTCGTCGACCAGGGTGCCGTCGCGCAGGACCGCCTGGGCGCGGACGCCCGACGAGGTCGGGTGGAGGTCGGACTCCTCGACCCCGGGGAGCAGGCGGCGGACCGCGGCCGTGAAGGCGCGGCGGGACAGGGAGCGGTGGATCTCGCCCGCTCCGTACCGCCAGTGGCGGCCCGCCATCCGCCAGGAGCCGGGCCAGGTCAGGGTCGAGGCCAGCTCGGCCGGGCGGACCGTGCGCCAGTCGTAGCCCTCGCGGGCCGCCGCCGGCACCGCGTTCGGACCGACGTGGACGCCGCCGTTCACCCCACGGGTCAGATGCACCCCGAGGAAGGGGAACGCCGGGTCCGGGACCGGGTACACCAGGCCCTTGACGAGCCCCGGCCGCGCCAGCTCGTAGTACTCGCCCCGGAACGGCACGATCCGCACCCCCGGCTCGTCCCCGGCCAGCCGTGCCACCCGGTCGCAGTGCAGCCCCGCGCAGTTCACCAGCGCCCGCGCCCGCAGCACCGCCCCGGGCGAGGTGCGCACCGCCACGCCCGTGCCGGGGCGGCGCGATATCCGGACCGCCTCCGTCCCGTACCGGATCTCCGCGCCCGACAGCTCGGCCAGGCGTGCCGCCACCGCCGGGAAGTCGCACACCCCGGTCGTGCCGACGTGGATCGCCGCCAGGCCCCGGACCTCCGGCTCGTACTCCGCGATCTGCGCGGGGCCCAGCTCGCGGACCGGTATCCCGTTCTCCCGGCCCCGCTGGACCAGCGCGTGCAGCCTCGGCAGCTCCTCGCGCTCGGTCGCCACGATCAGCTTGCCGGTCACCTCGTGCGGGATGCCCTGCTCGGCGCAGAACGCCACCATCTCGGCCGCGCCCCGCACCGCGTACCGCGCCTTCAGGGAGCCCGGGCGGTAGTAGATCCCGCTGTGGATCACCCCGCTGTTGCGCCCGGTCTGGTGGCGGGCCGGGCCGTCCTCCTTCTCCAGGACCGTCACACGGGTGCCGGGCGAGGCCTGCGTCAGGGCATACGCCGTCGACAGACCGACGATCCCGCCGCCGATCACCAGCACGTCACAGTCGTACGCGGTCACCACCACACCTCCCACCCCAGATAGTGCACTGGCCCACTGACAATGCCCGTAAACCCGTGGGGGAAGTGATCTACGCCGGGGCGACCAGGAGCGGCCGCGCCCGTTCCCGCAGCTCCACGACGCGCGGCTCGTCCCCGTACGGCTCCAGGCGGTGCAGCAGGTCCCGTACGTACTCGGTGGTGCGCGCCGACGAGATCCGCCCGGCGACCTCCACCGCGCGCGTGCCCGCCGCGCACGCCGCGTCCAGGTTGCCCGACTCCAGCTCGGCCACCGCCGACACCACCAGCCGCAGGCCGTGGGAGCGCACGAACTCCTCGGTGGGCCGGGACAGCGCCTGCTCGGTGAAGCGGCGCACCTGGCGCGGGGCCTTCAGGTCCCGGTAGCACTCGGCCGCGTCCGCCGCGAAGCGGTCGTACGAGTAGAAGCCCAGCCAGGACGGGTCCGAGTCGCCGTCCCTGGAGCGCTCCAGCCACGCCTCGGCGGCCTTGAGCGCGGCACCGGCCGCGAGTGCGTCACCCGCCTTCGCGTGCGCGCGTGCCTCGACGAGCCGGAAGAAGCTCATGGTGCGGGCGGTCGCCAGGCCCCGGTTGCGTTCGACGGCGGCCTGCGCCAGGTCCACGCCCTCGTCGGCGAAGCCCCGGTAGGTGGCCTGGAGCGACATCGAGGCCAGTACATAGCCGCCCAGCGGCACGTCGGCCGCCGCGCGCGCCAGGCGCAGCGCCTGGATGTAGTAGCGCTGGGCGGCCTCCTGCTGGCCGGTGTCGAAGGCCATCCAGCCGGCCAGTCTGGTCAGTTCGGCGGTCGCGCCGAACAGGCCCCGGCCGACCTCGTCGGTGTACGAGCCGAGCAGCAGCGGTGCCGCGTCCACCCGTAAGCACTCGGGAACCATCGACGAACGCCAGTCCCCGCCCCCGTACTTGGAGTCCCAGCGGCGCGCGTCCTCCGCCGCCTCGCGCAGTTTGGCCACATCGCTGTGGCCGACCTTCAGCGGTGTCCCGGCCGCCCCGTCGTGGTCGCGTGCGACCGACGAGTCGGCGGGGGTTATGAGCCAGCGGGATGCGGGGGTCGCGTACGCGGTGACCGCGAAGGATCCGGCCAGCGACTGCCAGATGCCGCCGCCCGCCCGCCGTCCGGCCAGATCGAGCCGGTAGAGCTCGGTCGCGGAGCGGACCGCCTCGCCCACGTCGCGCGGGAACGCCAGACCCACCTCGGGCGCCGGGTCGGCGTCGGCCAGCCCGATCTCGTGCAGCGGCACCGGGCGGCCCAGCTTGGCGCCGATGGCCGCCGCGATCAGATGGGGCGCGGCGCCCTGGGGCACCATGCCCTTGGAGACCCAGCGGGCCACGGACGTCTTGTCGTAGCGAAGGGTCAGGCCGCGCTGAGCTCCGAGGTCGTTGACCCGTCGTGCGAGTCCGGCATTGCTGATTCCCGCGAGGGCGAGAACGGTGCCGAGCTTCTCGTTCGGCCCGCGTTGCTCCCTGGACATGCGCCACCCCTCGACACAGACGGCGTCCTCCGGGGCGGCGCCCCGGGTCCGTCCGGCCGCACAATCGTGTGGCCGAGCCCCCAGGAATATGCCGCCCGCGGAGAACAGCAGTACACCCAGCGTAGTTCGCCGCATCCCGACCGTTAAGGGGCGGTGTTCCGGATGGCGAGATTGTTTTCCGTACGGACGAGTTCGGGCGCTGTCCGTGTGCTCCGGGTGTGTGGCCGTGCGCGGTGCGTGCGCTCTGGCCCGCGGGGAGCCGGGAGCGCTTCCATGGCAGGTGCGTGGGTCGGCCCGCTGAACTGGATCCAGTGGGCTGGGGGACACCGTCGCCTCAATCCCCGCGGGCGGCGGACCGGTCCGGGAGGCGGACAGCGCCTCCCGGACTGTGGGTCTTCTCCGCCGGCTTCACTGCCGGTTTCATGCCCGCTTCGAGGCGCCCGCCACGCGCGCCCGGGGTGAAGTTGGCCGAAAAGCGACGGTCCCGCACCACTCGGAAATGTCGCTTCCGCTCTCCTTGAGAGCTGTCAATCGGCCATCTGCGGGGGCGCGTTCACTTTTTGCGCGCGCTACCCCGAGGCCCCTCTCGTACGCCATTGTCATGGCAGCATGGTCCCGAGCGACCTCAGAACCGCCGGACACACCCCGCCGTACGTCCGCGTACGGCCGGTCCCGGTTCTGTCGGCGCGTGCGACGGGTTGTCCACAGGCTGTGGAGGCGGCGATGCGGTGGCTGGTGGGCTGGAGCAGTGTCGCCGCGAGGTTCGGTGCCGTGGGGACGGCCGGCGCCGTGGGCGCGCCCGAGGAGGGGCGCACCGTCCACCCCGTCGGCTCCCAGCTGCTGTGGGGCGACCCGGACCCGCTCTGGGCGGTCGGCGACTGGCGGCCCGACGAGATCCGCGTGGTCAGCGTGGGGGCGGACACCCGGCTCGCGGTCCTGGGCTGCTGCGCCGCCAGTGACGAGCAGCTGCGGGTAGGGCTGTTCGCGGCACGCGGGGGCGCACTGCGGCATCTGTCCGCCTGGCCGGGCAGCTATACGGCGGTTGCCCAGGTCGGCCGCAGGGTCACTGTCGTCGGTGACCTGGCCGGCGCACGCCCCGTCTTCTACACGCCGTGGGCGACCGGGACCGCGTACGCCACGGCCGCCCTGCCGCTCGCCGACCTCATCGAAGCCCAGCTGGACATCGGCCACTTGGCGGCGCTGCTGGCCTGCCCGGACGTACCCGAGGCGCTCGGCGACTCCACCCCCTACGCGGGAGTGCGGCGCATCCCGCCCGGCCACGCGCTGGTGCTGCGGGAGGGCTCGCGGGAGATCACCGGGTACGAGCCGGTCGCCTCGCTCGCCGTCGCCGCGGCCCAGGTCGACGAGGAGAGCGCGGTGAACGGCGTACGGGAGGCCCTGGTCGCGGCCGTACGGGCCAGGCTCACCGCGCCGCGCCACGCCCCCGAGACGCTGCCGCCGGACCCCGGTCCGGTCCCCGGTATGGGCCCCGCCGAGCGGCGCGCCGCACGCGGGGGCCCGGCGCCCGGCATCGGCGCCGACCTCTCCGGCGGCCCGGCCTCGGCCACCCTCGCCCTGCTCGCCGCCGGGCTGCCCGGCAACCCCGGCACGGTGCTCGGCCACGGCACCGGCGCGGGCGAACGGCTCCTCGCGGTCACCTTCAACGACCTTGCCGTGCCCGGCCGCAGGGGCGAGGCCGAGCTGGAGCGGGCCGGGGCGATCGCGGCCAGCCCGCGGCTGCACCACGTGGTGGTGGCCGGCGACGAGGACGCCCTGCCGTACGCGGAGCTGGAGGGCCCGCTCACGGATGAGCCGGGCCCCTCGCTGGTGACGGCCGAGCGCCACCGCCGCCGACTCGCCGCGGGCAGCGCGGACCACTTCACGGGAAGCGGGGCGCGCCAGGTCCTGGACGCCCACCCGGCACGCCTGGCCGACCTCCTGATGGACCGTCAACGCCGCCACCTCCTCCGCCCGGCGGCAGCGCTCGCCAAGGCGGGCGGCCCCTCGGCGCATTCCCTGTTCGTCCCGCTCACGGTGTACCGGGCGGCGCGGAAGCTGGCGCGCACGCCGTACCGGACGGGCATCGAGACGGCGGCGGAACACCTGCGCCGCGACGCGGACGGCGCCGACACGGATGCGGAGAGCCCGCTGGACGCCTCGCTCGCGTCCCTGGCCTGGACGCGGCCCGGGCCGGCGGCGCGCTGGCTCACCGGGGAGGCGCTGGCTGAAGTATCGATCCGGCTGATGGCGTCGGCGACCCGCCCGGCGACGGTGCTGCGACCCGGCGAGGCACGGGCGCGGGCCGCGCTCGCCCGTTACGCCGCCGACCACCGCGTCCTTGAACAAGCCGCCGAGATCCGCGGCCAGCGGCTGCACGCGCCGTTCCTGGACAACCAGGTGGTACGGGCGTGCCGCGCCCTGCCCGAGGCGCTACGGGTGCAGCCGGGCGCCCGGGCGGCGATCCTGCGGACGGTGCTGGCGGGTTCGGGGGTGCGCGACCTGCCCGCCGGCTGGGGCGCGACGTCGCACGCTTCGTCGTCGGCGGCGGTACGGGCCGGCCTGCGCCGCTCGATCGACCCGCTGATCGCGCTCTTCGAGGCGCCGCTGCTGGCGGACGCGGGCCTGATCGAGGCCCGCACGGTCCGCCGCGCGCTCCGCGCGGCGGCCTCGGGCGAACGCCTCCCGCTCGACGGCCTCGCCGACCTGATCTCCACGGAGCTGTGGCTGCGGCGTCTGCTGTCCCGGCGGGGCACGTGCTGGACGGGGGCGGCGGCGCCGAAGCAGCGGGCCGTGGCGGGAGGGGTAACGCCTGCGCGGCCACCGCTGCGGGCGTAGCCCGCAGACCCCATGTTCGGCTGCGGGCCCCTGTTTGTCTGCGGGTCCGGTGGGGGCTGGTCGCGCAGTTCCCCGCGCCCCTTAGGCAGCTCCAGCTCCTCCGGCAGGTGAGGCACGGGGTGCCCCTCCAGGGGCGCGGGGAACTGCGCGACCAGCCACAGACGACCCGCAGACGAACGGGGCCCGGGGCCGCAGCCCCCGGGAAACCCACCTCCACCCCCACCCACCCTCTTGCCGGGTCCGGGGCGGAGCCCCGAAGCGGGGGCGGGGGCGCAGCCCCAGCGGGGGTATCGGGGGCGGAGCCCCCGCAACGGGGTCCGGGGGCGCAGCCCCCGGGAAACGAGCCTCAGCCCTCCACCCACCCCCGGAGGGTTAAGGGAACGGGCGGGGTGGGGAAAAAACCCCGCCGCAACCACCGCGCCCCCAAGACACAATGACCCCGTGCGGTACCGAATCCTGGGCGTCACAGAGGCGCAAGACGAGCACGGCCGGCCGGCTCCCCTCGGAGGGCCGAGGCTGCGCGCCCTGCTCACCGCCCTCGCCGCCCGAGCCGACCGCCGCACCCCGGTCCCGCTCCCCACCCTCATCGACGCCATCTGGCCCGACGACCCCCCGCACGACGCTCCCGCCGCCCTCCAGGCACTCGTCGGCCGCCTCCGCAGAACGCTCGGCCGCGATGCCGTCGCCTCCGAACCCGGTGGCTACCGGCTCGCCGTCGACGCCCCGCACGACATCGACCTCTTCGCGTTCGGGCAGCAGCTGGCGGCCGGCACGCGCCAGCTCGAAGGCGGCGACCCCGACACCGCCGCCGAAACGCTCCGCACCGCCCTCGCCCTGTGGCGCGGCCCCGCCCTCGCCGACCTCCCGGACCGGGCGGCGGCAGCGGCGGGCCCCGACGCCCAGCGCCTCGCCGCCCTGCGCGCCCGCATCGAGGCGGACCTGCACCGCGGCGCCACCGCCCACCTCCCCGCCGAGCTCACCGCGCTGATCGAGAGCCACCCGTACGACGAACCCCTCCACGCCCAGCTGATCCGCGCCCTGCGGGCCGAGGGGCGTACGGCCGACGCGCTCCTGGCGTACGAGACCGCCCGCCGCACCCTCGCCGACGCCCTCGGCGCCGACCCCGGCCCGGAACTGGCCGCGCTGCACCAGGAGCTGCTCAACCCCACCCCCGAAGTCCTCGGCAATCTGCGGCCCCGCCTGACTTCCTTCGTCGGGCGCCAGCCCGAACTCGCCGCGATCAGAGCCGACTTGGCCGCTCACCGGCTCGTCACCCTCACCGGGCCCGGCGGCTCCGGCAAGACCCGGCTCGCCGAGGAGTCCGCCGCGTACACCCCCGCCTGGCTCGCGGAGCTCGCCCCGCTCGACCACCCGGACGCCGTCCCCGGCGCCGTCGTCTCCGCGCTCGGGCTGCGCGAGACCACCCTGCTCGGGCGGGACGGGCAGCCGCACCCGGACGACCCCGTCGCCCGGCTCGTCGACCACTTCGCCGCCGCCCCCCGTACCCTCCTCGTCCTCGACAACTGCGAGCACGTCGTGGACGCCGCCGCCCGGCTCGCGGAGACGCTGCTCACGCGCTGTCCGGCGCTGCGGATCCTCGCCACCAGCCGAGAACCCCTCGGCGTGCCCGGCGAGCGGGTCCGGCCGGTCGAGCCGCTGCCGCCCGACCCCGCGCACCGGCTCTTCGCCGAGCGCGCCCGTACCGTACGGCCCGACTTCGACCCGGCCGACGACCCCGAGGCCATCGCCGAGATCTGCCGGCGGCTCGACGGGCTGCCGCTGGCGATCGAACTGGCCGCCGCCCGGCTGCGGCTGCTCGCGCCGCGCCAGATCGCGGACCGGCTCGACGACCGGTTCCGCCTCCTGACCAGCGGCAGCCGGACCGTACTGCCCCGCCAGCAGACCCTGCGCGCGGTCGTCGACTGGTCCTGGGACCTGCTCGACGAGCGCGAGCGCGCGGTGCTGCGCCGCGCCTCCGTCTTCGCCGGCGGCTGGGACCTGGCCGCCGCCCAGGCCGTCTGCGGCTCGACCGACGATCTGGCGGCCCTGGTCGACAAGTCCCTGGTCGTGGCCGCCCCCGACCCGGACACCGGCGGGATGCGCTACCGGATGCTGGAGACCATCCACGAGTACGCCACCGAGCGCGCGGCCGAGACCCCGAGCCTGCTCGACGACGCCGCCCGCGCCCACACCGCGTACTACCGCGAACTGGCCCAGGAAGCCGACCCGTTGCTCCGCTCGCACCGGCAGCTGTCCTGGATCCGGCGCGTCGAGCGCGAGCTCGACAACATCCGGGCCGCGCTGCACCGCGCCACCGCCACCGATCCCGACCCCGTCGAGGCCCGTGACCTCGCCCTCGCCATGGGCTGGTTCTGGTGGCTGCGCAACTACCGCAGTGAGGGGGTCGGGTGGGTCGACCGCGTCCTCGGCCGGGAGGGGAGCGGCGAAGGCGCGGACGCCTGCCCCGGCGATCCCGACGCGCCCGACTACTGGCCGCTCATGCGGCTCGCCCTGCTGCGGATCTTCCTGATCGAGGAGTCCGGTGGCCCTGCCGAGCGGCTGCGCACGCCCGAGGCGCTGGCGGAGATGGCGCGGCTGCGCGAGGCGTTCGGGCGGGGCGGCCCGGAGGCGGCCCGGTTCCCCGGGCTGCTCTGGCCGTTCGCCGTGTTCCTCGCCCAGGGCCCCGGGCAGGCGCGCGAGTCCATGGACGTTGTGGTCGCCAACTGCCGTGCGTACGGCGGTGAATGGGAGATCGGCGTCAGCCTCATGTTCCGTACGCACATGGTCATCGACATGCCCGGCGGGGTGTGGGACGTCGACCGCGACCTCGCGGAGCTGCGAGAGCTGAGCCGCCGCGTCGGCGACCGCTGGATGCGGGCCCAGGTGGCCAGCGCCGCCGGGGAGGCGGCGATGATGCGCGGGCTGCCCGCGCGGGCACGGCCGGAGTACGAGGAGGCTCTCGGCCTCGCCCGCGAGGTCGGCGCCCACGCCGAGGCGCCGTTCCTGCTGGCCCGCATCGCCGAACTCACCTATCGCGCGGGCGACTTGGACGGAGCCGTCGAGATCCTCGACGAGGCCGAGGCGGAGGCCGTCCGCTACAGCGTCCGCGACAGCGCCTCGTACATCCACTATCAGCGCGCCTGCATGGCCCTGGACGCCGGTGATGCCGTCACCGCGCGCGCCGAGTGCGTCGCGGCCCAGGCGGCGAGCGCCCGCAGCACCCCGCCGCCACACTTCACCGCGATCCTGGAGGGCCTCGATGCCCGGGTCGCGGCCATCGAGTCCGGCCCGGCAGTCGGCGTACGCGGCCTGGCCTCGGCACTGCGCACCGCCGACGCCGCGGGCTGCGCCGAAATCCTCCTCGCCCACTTCGCGGAGGGCGCCGCCCAGCTACTGCCCGACCTGGGAGAACTCGTCCTGACGGTACGGGTGCTGGCAGCCGCAGAGACCTGGCGCGCGGGGATCCCCCTGTGGGCCCCGGACCGCGCTGCCCTGGAAACCCTGCGCGCCCGACTCCTCGACGAGCTGGGCCCTCACGTCTGCGGGGAGCAGCACGCGGCGGGGTCCGGGCTCACGACGTCGGAGGTCGCGGGGCTGCTGGAGGCAGCCGTCAACGACAGGCGATGACCGACTTCGCCCAGTCCGCCAGCGCCACCGACCCGAACGGCGTGTGCGGGTCGACCATAAGCCGGATCGTCCGGTGTCCCGTCAGGTCCGCGTGGACCGGCACCGCCGGATCCCCGCCGTGCATCACGGGCGAGCGCCACAGCAGGGTGTGGTCGCCGTACACCGAGAACCGCACCGCGCCCAGCCCCATGGTCAGGTCGTCCACCCCGGCGAACGCGTCGTAGCTGGAGCACTGTCGGTTGAGATCGATAGTCACCGAGGAGCGGGCGTGCACGGTCACGCCGTGGCTGTACGGCTTGCCGTCGATCTCCATGCCCCAGCGCTGCCAGAGCCAGCTGGACGCGCCGAGCCGCACCTCGGGCTTGGTGTGGTCGCCGAACGCCCCGTACTGGAGCCGGTTGATCTGGTACACCGCCGCCGGCGGGGGCGCCGGAGGAGGCGGCGTCGGCTTCGGCGTCGGCTTCGGCGTCGGCTTCGGCGGCGGAGGCGTCGGCTTCGGCGTCGGCTTCGGCGGCGGAGGCGTCGGCGTCGGCGTCGGCTTCGGCTTCGGTCTGGGCTTCGGCGGCGCGGGCTTGGGCGGCTTCGGCGCGGGCTTCTTCGGCGGCGGTACGGGCGCGGGCGGCGCCGGGGGCTCCGGCGCGGGGGAGGGCGGCGGCTTCTGCGGGACCACCGGCACCACGGCCGACGGCTTGGCCCGAGGCTTGGCGGCCGGCTTGGTGTCGTTGCCGCTGAGTGCGAAGACGACGCCCGCGGCCACCGTGACGGCGACCGCCGCCGCGATACCCGCCTTGGCGGGCGCGCCGAGCCCCTCGGATGCGGCGGCCCCGCCGGCCGCGCCCCCGGACGAACTCCCGCCCGTTGCCGTTGCGGCGGCACCGGCGCCCGCCGCACCGGCGGCGCCTCCCGCCACGATCCCGGCGGCCTTGAGCGAGTACCCGGCGGCGAACCAGCCGACCATCGCGACCGGCAGCAGCGCGGGGATCCCGGCGTTGACGTCCTTGAGCTCGACGACCGCGACCCGGCACTTGGCGCACTCCTCCAAGTGCTTGCTCAGGCCCCGCTCGGCGCGCACCCGCAGCCCGCCGCGCGCGTACGCCCCGAGCCGGTCCGCGTAACGGGCGCAGTCGCCGCCCTCGGTGAGCGAGGTGGAGACGTGCGCCTGCAAGTACGCCTGCTTGAGGCCCTCCCGGGCCCGGCTGGCCAGGACCGCCGTGGCGTTGGCGCTGACTCCGAACAGCGGGGCGATCTCGCTGGGCGACTCCTCCTCGACGGTGGTGTGCCAGAGCACCGCCTGCCACCGCTCCGGCAGCGACCGGAACGCCTGCATGGCCAGCGACTGCTCGGCCTCGTGCATCGCCCGTACGTCCGCGCCGAGGTCGACCGTGTCGTCGTCCCGGCCGTCCGAGGTACGGGCGGCCTGGTCGGCGAAGAGGGCGAAGTCCTCGACCAGTTGCTCACGCTTCGCGGTCTTCGTCCAGGAGGCGGCGACACGGCGCACGGTGGTCATCAGATAGGCACGCACGGCCTGCTCCGGCCCCGCGCCGCCGCGCACCGCCTGGAGCGTACGGGCGAACACCTCGGCCGTGAGGTCGTCGGCCGTGTGCGCGTCCCGGCAGCAGCTGCGGGCGTACCGGTGGACCGCGTCCGAGTGGCGCCGGAACAGCTCCTCGTACGCGGTGTCGTCGCCCGCCCGCATCCGCTGGATCAGCTCGGCGTCGGCGGTGGTCCGCCCACGCTGCTGCGGAACACCGGGTGTGGGCGGGGCGTCGGACTCCTGGGCGGGGTCCCACGGCCCGGACAGCACGGTCCCGCCGGGCTCGCCATCGCCGTCCGTACGGCCACCGGGGCCGCCCTGGCTCGCAACCTGCCGCGAGGGCAGACCGTCCGGCTCGGTGCCGCTGGCGCCGCCGAGCTCGTCCCGCCCGTCAACGTTCACCGCGGAAGCCCCCGTCAGCACGCTCAGACCCAACCACGCGCCAAGCGTCCCACAGAGCCCCACACCCGAGGAGCCCCCTCCCCCCAACCACAGTGGACCAGGGGCGGTGGGCGCCCGGCAAAGGCCCGCAGCCCCCGCCCCGTACAGCCCGTCACGCAGGCCGCGACCGCAGCCCCTCCAGCAAAATGTCCAGCAGCCGGGAAGAAGCCGCAGCCTGCTGATGCGGATCCGGCAGCGACGGCGCCGCCGTGGCTATCACGAGCAGTACGTCGGCCACGGTCACATCGCCCCGCAGCTCCCCCGCCTCCCGAGCCCGGTCGACCAGCTGCCCGACGACCGCGAGCAGTTCCGCCGCCCCGGGGTCGTCCAGCTCGTCCGCCGACGCCGGACGCGGCTCGACGACCCGCAGGCCGGGCACGCCGGGCAGTCCGGCCTGCCGCTGCTGCGGCACCCGTGCCTCAGGTGCGATGGAGCCCGGCGAGTCCAGCGACTCGACCGGCTCCAGCACGGGCACGGGCACGGTGCCGGCCCCGCCGACCACCGTCGACTCCTCCGCGTCCGCGTCCACCCCGACCCGCAGCACCTGCGGCGGCAGCAGCCGCCCGGCACCCGACGCCACGGACGTCCGCAGGAACCGGGAGAGCGCCGACCACGGCTCCTCCTCCTGGCCCAGCGCGGTCCGTGCCTGGTCGGTGAGACGCGCGGTCTCCTCCTCGGCTATCCGCCGCACCAGCACGTCCTTGCTCGGGAAGCGCCGGTACACCGTGCCCACGCCGACGCGGGCACGGCGCGCCACGTCTTCCATCGGCGCGCCGTACCCCAGCTCGCCGAAGACCTCGCGCGCGGCACGCAGCACGTGCTCCAGATTGCGCTGAGCGTCCACCCGCAGCGGCGCGGAGCGGGAGGCGGAAGCGCTCCCACCACCGCCGACCGCGCCCACACGACCAGTGCCGTCCGCCGATGCGACGACAGCGGACTGCCAATGAGAGTCCTGAATATGCATAACCGTTCCCCCGGTAATGACGTCTCCCCCCGGAGACTCCCCGCCCTGACAGTCGGGTGGCCGGACCCGACACCCCGACGAGGTACGAACATAGTTGAGCCGGAGTCAATTCAGAAGGGGGTTGTTCCGCACGGTGTGCCCCCCGATCGGAGCAAGGACCGGAACCTTCCCGATTCGAACCCCCGCGCGACCCCTATCTCCCCGCCCTGACCTGCGTATTCTCCTCGACTGGCGAGAAAACACAGCACCTGTTCCAGCCACATCCGTCAGTCATACAATTTGCCGGGCCTGTGGACAAACGCCGGAGGCCGATGCCTCATGGGATGGTGAAGGCTGCGATCAATCGGGGGTCGAGCCCCGAACCACCGCCCGGCACGCACATTCTCGTGGTCGGCGGCGGCTACGTCGGGATGTACACGGCGCTGCGTCTGCAGCGCGAGCTCAAGGCGCAGTTGCGCGACGGCCGGGTGCGGATCACCGTGGTCGCCCCGGACCCGTATATGACGTATCAGCCGTTCCTGCCGGAGGCGGCCGCCGGATCCATCTCGCCGCGCCACGTCGTCGTACCGCTGCGCCGCGTCCTGGACCGCTGTCACATCGTCATCGGCGAGGCGCAGCGCATCGATCACGCCGCGCGGACCGCGACCGTCACCACCCTCGCCACCGAGGAGGAGGGCACCGGACCGGTCGAGATCGAGTACGACGAACTGGTCCTCGCGCCCGGCTCGGTCTCCCGCACCCTCCCGGTCCCGGGCCTGGCCGACTACGCCATCGGCTTCAAGACCGTCGAAGAGGCCATCGGACTGCGCAACCACGTCATCGAGCAGATGGACATCGCCTCCTCCACCCGCGACCCCGCCGTCCGCGATGCCGCCCTCACCTTCGTCTTCGTGGGCGGCGGCTACGCGGGCGTGGAGGCGCTCGCCGAGCTGGAGGACATGGCCCGCTACACCGCGCGGTACTACCACAACATCAAGCCCGAGGACCTGAAGTGGATCCTCGTGGAGGCCAGCGACCGGATCCTGCCCGAGGTCGGCGAGGAGATGGGCCGGTACGCCATCCGCGAGCTGCGCGGCCGCAACATCGACGTACGTCTTGAGACGCGCCTCGACTCCTGCGAGAACCGGGTCGCCGTACTGAGTGACGGCTCCCGCTTCCCCACCCGTACGGTCGTGTGGACCGCCGGGGTCAAGCCCGCGCCCGTCCTCGCCGCCACCGGTCTGCCGCTCAACGAGCGCGGCCGGCTCAAGTGCACCGCGCAGCTCCAGGTGGAGGGCGTCGAGCACGCCTGGGCGGCCGGGGACGCGGCCGCCGTACCGGACGTCACCTCGGACGAGAAGGACAAGGAGTGCGCGCCCAACGCGCAGCACGCGGTGCGCCAGGCCAGGGCGCTCGCCGAGAACGTCGCCGCGTCCGTCAACGGACAGCCCCTGCGCGAGTACGCGCACAAGTACGTGGGTTCGGTCGCCTCGCTCGGCCTTCACAAGGGCGTCGCCCATGTCTACGGCCGCAAGCTCAAGGGCTACCCTGCCTGGTTCATGCACCGCGCCTACCATCTGAGCCGCGTCCCCACCTTCAACCGCAAGGCGCGCGTGCTCGCCGAGTGGACGCTCGCCGGCCTGTTCAAGCGGGAGATCGTCTCGCTCGGCTCGCTGGAGCACCCGCGCGCCGAATTCGCGCTCGCGGCGGGCGGCGGCCCCGCCAAGCCGGGCCCCGAACCTGGGCCCAAGCGGCCCGGCGGCAAGGAGAACTGACGGTTGTCAGTGCGGTCCGCCACACTGGACGTGTGACCATAGGTGGGCCCACACCTGCACAGAGTGACCCAGCAGCCAGCGACACACGAGGCCAAGAGATCCGTGAACTTCACGCGTTGGAGCGCCCGGCTCCCCTGTACGCAGCGGCGCGCCGCCGCACGGACCGACCGGGGCTCCGTGCCCGCCGCGCGCGGTGAGTACGGGCCGGGGCCCGACACCTGGCCGGACGACGACGGGGCGGACGGCCCGGCGGCGCCCGCCCTGGAGGAGCTGTCGGTGCGTCAGCTCCTAGGCCAGCTCCCCGCCCTCGCCGCCCTGGTGTACGGCCCGGAGCACCGAGTGGCGTACGTGAACGACGCGTACGCGACGACGTTCGGCCCCCGCCCCGTGGGCGCCCCCGCCGCCAAGGCCCTGCCCGAGCTGGACGAGCTGGGCCTGCTGCCGCTGATGGACCAGGTGCTGCGCAGCGGCAAGCCCCGTACGGTCAAGTCCCGCAAGGCCCAGGGCGGCGGGTCGTACACGGTCACCTGCACTCCCGTCGAGATCCCCGCGCGCGGGGCGGCGGGCGGCGGGGTGCTCGTCTTCGCCGCCGACGTCACCGACCACGCCGAGGCCGCCGAGCGGCTGCGCGCCAGCGAGCGCCGCCACCGCGAGACCGCCGTGACGCTCCAGCGCTCCCTGCTCCCGCAGGAGCTGGAGCAGCCCGACGACCTGCGGGTCGCTGTCACGTACCAGCCGGGCGGCACGGACGCGGCGGTCGGCGGCGACTGGTACGACGTGATCACCCTGGGCGCCGGGCGCACCGCGCTGGTGATCGGGGACGTGATGGGGCGCGGGGTCCGCGCGGCCGCCGTGATGGGCCAGCTCCGCACGGCGGTGCGGGCGTACGCACGCCTGGACCTGCCCCCGCACGAGGTGCTCCAGCTCCTTGACGGCCTGGCCGCCGAGATCGACGCCAGCCAGATCGCGACCTGTGTCTACGCGGTCCACGACCCCAACGAGGGCCTGCTGGTGTACGCCTCGGCGGGCCATCTGCCCCTCCTCGTACGCCATGCGGACGGCAGCGTGCACCGCGCGGCGGACCCGACCGGGCCCCCGCTGGGCACCGGCGGCTGGCTGCACACCTCCGGCACCATCGCCCTGCCGCCCGGCGCGACCGCCGTCCTCTATACGGACGGTCTGGTCGAGCGCAGGGAAGAGGACATCGACGAGGGCGTCGCCGCCCTGGAGCGCGCGCTGTCCGGCGCGGCCGGCACCCCGCAGGTCGTCTGCGACCGACTGATCCGCTCGCTGGGGGTGACCGCCGAGCACGACGACGACGTGGCGGTCCTGGTCCTCCAGCACCCGGCCCGCACGGGCCCGGACGCCGAGCTGTTCCACAACGCGGCGCTCGACCTGCTCGGCGGCGTGGAAGCCGCGCCACGCGCGCGTGCCTTCGCGTCCGGGGTGCTGGCCTCCTGGCGCTTCCCCGTGGAGCTGCGAGACCTGGGCGTCCTGGCGGCGAGCGAGCTGGTCGCCAACTCCCTCCAGCACGGCACCCCGCCGATGCGGCTGCGGCTGCGCCGCACCGACCGCCGGCTGATCATCGAGGTGACGGACGGCGACGATCACCTGCCGCGCCGCCGCCGCGCCGAGCCCGGGGACGAGTCAGGACGAGGCATCTCGATC
Source organism: Streptomyces sp. NPDC031265 (assembly GCF_055570295.1). Taxonomy (NCBI): domain Bacteria; kingdom Bacillati; phylum Actinomycetota; class Actinomycetes; order Kitasatosporales; family Streptomycetaceae; genus Streptomyces; species Streptomyces sp. NPDC031265. The sequence goes on along the minus strand of NZ_JBVIHM010000001.1, from coordinate 2,617 downwards.
GTCGCGACGATCGCCTCGTCCTGGGGTTCGCGCCGCACTCCGGGCGGCGGCAAAGCGGTGTGGTGCGAGTTCGCCCTGCCGGGCTGAGGGCCGTACGGCCGGCGGCTCAGGCCGCCGCGCCGACCTGCTCGTTCCTGTGCACGGCGACCACCCGCGACGGGGCCGCGAGCATCGGCTGGTCCTGCGCGGGCGTCAGCTTCTTGCCGAGCCGCAGCGCGAGCACGGTGATGCCGAGCGAGAACAGGATGAACGTCACGATGTACGGGCCGTGCAGCGTGGCACCCATGGGCCCGCCCACGAACGGGCCGAGCGCCAGCGCCATCTGCTTGACCAGCGCGAACGCCGAGTTGTACTGGCCGACCATCGCCTCGGGCGCCAGGTCCGCGACGAGCGGCGCCACGGTCGGCGACAGCATCGCCTCACCGAGCCCGAAGAGCCCGTACGTCGAGATGAACGCGGCGGTCGCCATGGTCTGGCTGCCGTGGCCGAGCCCCGCGTACCCGGCGAAGAGCCAGGCCACGGTCCAGATGAGCCCCACGGACGCGATGACGCGGCTGCGGCGGCGGCGCTCGACGAAGCGCAGCACCAGGAACTGGGCGACCACGATGACGGCGGTGTTGGCGGCCAGGGCGATGCCCAGGGTCGACGGCTCGATCCCGGCGGCCTCGGTGCCGTACGCCGCGAGACCCGACTCGAACTGCCCGTAGCAGGCGAAGAACAGCACGAAGCCGAGGACGCAGAGCTGGAGCATGGCGCGGTGCCCGAGCACGGCCCGGAAGCCGCTGCCGCCCTTGCCGCCCTTGGGGCGGGCGTCCGCGATGACCGCGTTGTGCGGCAGTTTCACGGACAGCGCGATCGCGGCGAGGACCAGGAACATCCCGGCCTCGATGGCGAAGAGCAGGGTGAAGGACGACGGACGGCTCTCGTCGACGATCTGGCCGCCGAAGAGCCCGCCGATGCCGAGCCCGAGGTTCTGCAGGAAGAACTGCGTGGCGAAGGCACGGGTACGCGAGGTCGGCGACGAGGACCACACGATCATGGTGGCGAGCGCCGGCTGCATGACGGCGGTGCCCGCGCCGAGCAACGCGGCGGACCCGAGGACGGTCACCAGGTTGTTCGCGAGGCCCAGCGAGAGCGCGCCCACGGCGGCCGTCACGGCGGCGCCGACCAGGACGGGCAGGGGGCCGCGCCGGTCGATGACCCGGCCGGTGAAGAGCAGCGCGACGAGCGCGGCCAGGGCGAAGACGCCGAGGACGATCCCGGCCCAGAAGGAGCCGAGCCCTCGCACCGAAGCCACGTAGATGTACAGATACGGAACGGTGAACCCGAGTCCGAACGCGCTCAGCGCGTTCCCCGCCTGGATTCGGCGCATCGCCGCGCCCATCACCTTGGTCACACTCACCACCTTGAGGTCTCGAAGTGGAAGTCCTCGAACCTGAAGGTCTCAGATGCGAAGACTTCAACACTAAAGTTAGAACCTCAACAATACACACTCAAGGACTTAGATGCCAACGCGCCCCGTGCGATACTCGCCGCATGGCTGAGACCACCGAGCGCGGCGGGCCCACCGGCCCAGCCGGCCCCGAGGAGCCGACCCTCGACGAGCAGATCGCGGCGTACCAGCGCGAGTTCCGCGACCTCGACCCCCAGGTCGAGAAGGTCGTTTCGGCCCTGGGCCGGCTGAACCGCCGGATGAACGTGGCGTACGGACGTCAGGTCGCCGCACTCGGCATCAGCAACGCCGAGTGGGAGGTCCTGAAGACCCTCGTCCTGGCGGGCAAGCCGTACCGCCTGGGCCCGGGCGAGCTGGCCAAGCGCCTCGGCCTCACCCCCGCCGCCATGACCCACCGCATCGACCGCATGGCGGGCGAAGGCCTGGTCACGCGCGACCGGGACGAGAACAACCGGGTGCGGGTCATCGTCGAGCTGACGGACGAGGGCCGGACGAAGTGGCTGGAGGCCATGCAGATGGCCACCGACTTCGAGGAGGACCTGCTCCAGGACCTCACCCCGGACGAGCGCGGGGCCCTCGGCGAGATGCTGATCCGCCTGCTGCGACGGGTGGAGCACGCCCAGCCGGACGCCGGGGGACGGCTCACGGACCTGGACTGAGGAGGTCCGGCCGGGGGATCCGAAGGGGGCTCGGCCGGGGGTCCAGCCGGGGGTTGACATGCCTCTTCCAGGTGCGTAAGGTTCTTCGAGTTGTCACGGAGCCGGAACGGTTCTGCGGCAGCCATCCGCCGCAGATTTGCGGCAACCCCATCTCAGTACGACCTCCCGATCGGGATGAATTTCGGCATGCCGAATTCCATTCGAAGGGGGTTGGATGGATCGGTCGGCCCGATTAGGAGCCGCCCGGGAAATCCGCTAGAGTTTGGGACGTCGGAACGGCCCAACGGCCGGGAAGACAAACCGACTTGACCCGGGAGACCGGAAAGCAGGCCCGAAAGGATCTGATAGAGTCGGAACCGCCGGAAAGGGAAACGCGAAAGCGAAAACCTGGAAAGCGAATCCCGCTGACTGGGAATCGGACGCGAAAGAGTCTGATAGAGTCGGAAACGAAGGAAGCGCCCGGAGGGCCCGGAAACGGGAACAAAGGAAGCGTCCGTACCTTGAG